>CAZQKJ010000213.1:0-4590 GCA_964593315.1 uncultured Granulosicoccaceae bacterium | reverse complement strand
TACGTTAGGCCCCAGGATGCTCGGCCGCAGAGACCGTTATGTAGCTTATCGAGCCTTCGTCGGGGAGGGCACTGATGTAGAAACCGAGGAGTTCTACAACAAAGGTAGTGTGGGGAGTATATTTGGAGATAAAGCATTCAGAAAGTCAATTCATGACGACAAAGAGAATCTGCAAGTGTCAGCGGAATTGTCGCAAGCGCTTTCAGAGCGTCCAGAAATGGCACAAATAGTAGAAGCGGTGACAACAGTGTTTAAAAGTGATACGGCAAAGATAGTGAGAAAGCGCAAAGGTCGCCCGGAATCGAATCTGGCGCGCAAGATGGCGATTTATTGTAGCCAACAACTGGGAGATCATTCTTTGAAGGAGATAGCGAGGTATATTTCCCTGACGAATGCGGGCAGTGTGTCTCCAGCAATTAACGAGATTAAGCTGCGATTGGAAACAGGTGAATTGTCCAGGGAGTACCGTCGGTTGGAAAAAATCCTTGGCATAATAAAATAAGCTCGACCCCTATTGTGTTCCCAGTAGCGCACTGATCTGGTAGTTGCGGTACATCAGCTTCATAGCAATTACCAACTACCGGGACTGCAGGGATCATCGATTCTTCAATACCAATCAGGGCCGCGCCCAATACTGCCTCCATTACTCCAAAGACGAGTTCGCTTTTAGCAGGCAATCAACGCGAGAAGTGATCTGTTGCATACGCAACAGACCTACTCTCATTAACAGCCTTCTCTACAGAGGTACGTTCAACAAATCAGCTGTTTTATATAACATCACTTTTAAACACCAGCATTTTTTCACGAGTCATTTCATGCATAGAATACTGAATTCCACCCATACCAACACCGGATGCATCCCGACCACCAAATGGCATCCAGTCAACACGGAAGGCGGTGTGATCATTAACCATGACAGCGGTAGCATTGAGCTTTTTTGATGTATCCAGCGCATCCGTTAAATCATTGGTGTAGATTGCCGCCTGAAATGCCACTTCCAGTGAATTGGCCTTTTTAATTGCATCATCTTTGTTTTTGTAACTGTAGATACAAACAACCGGCCCAAAAATCTCTTTCTTAGACACTAAGGCGTCATCGGCCGGGTTTAAGATCACTGTCGGTTCATAACAGGTATCTGATATTTTCTTACCACCACAAAGTATTTCTGCGCCGGATTCCCTGGCCTGCTCAACCCACTCTGCAATACGATCAACTTCACGCGGCAGTATTAGCGGCCCAACCTCAGTGGCCGGATCCATTTGATCTCCAACTTTAAGCTTTTTTGCACCTGCAGTTAGTTTGGCTGCAAAATCCTTACAAATACTCTCGGGCACATAAACACGCTGAACAGATACACAAACCTGGCCCGCATGATAAAAACCACCTTTTAATACACTCTCAAGAGTCGCATCAAGATCAGCAGACTTATCTATGATTACCGGCGCCGCACCACCATGCTCAAGTGCACAACGTGCACCCGGTGCCAGCTTTGAGCGCAACATCCAACCGACTTTTCCGGAACCAATAAAAGAGAAAAAGTTAACCCGCTCATCACTTACCAGTTTTTCGGCATCTACGTTTCCGACAACAAGTGCCTGACACCAGCCTTCCGGCAGACCTGCTTCATACAGAATTTCCACAAAGCGCAGGCAGGAAAGTGGTGTTGTCTGGGCCGGTTTAATAATCACCGGTGCACCGACTGCAATAGCCGGCACAGTCTGGTGAACAATTAAATTTAACGGGTGATTAAACGCACTGATTGAAGTCACTACGCCAATAGGCTCACGGCGGGTGAACGCCATGCGGTTGGCCGATGACCGGGTGTGACCCATCGGTATCTCTTCGCCTTTGTTTGCAGGTAAATGCTCTATCGCAAGTTTAACTCCGTTAATAGCACGGTGTACTTCCACTTCTGAATCGACAAAAGGCTTACCACCCTCTGACGCTGCAAGCTCTGTTAGCTCTTTAACCTGAGATTCCATAATAGCTACAGCGCGTTCAAGTATTTCAACGCGCTCGTAAGCAGGTAACCACTTTGATTGATCGTTGAACAGTGCACTAGCCGTTGCCAGTGCACGCTCTACGTCGTCTGCGGAATTAACCGGGATCTCACGAATGAGATCACCGTTGTAGGGATTGCTTACGCTTAACATAGTTGGATATCCGGGTTATACGATGCAGGCGCTTTCTTTGAGCAGCACATTCAGAATTGAATGATTCAAAGAGTAGTCAACTGGCAGATCAATTACATGAACACCTTTGCTGTTCAGTGAGGTTTCCAGTATCTCCTGGAAATTCTCATAGCTTTCTGCTCTGTGACCAATCGCGCCGAAGCTGTTTGCGTACTCCACCAGATCAGGATTTTTAAAGTCCAGACCAAAGTTTTCAAAGCCAACACCTTCCTGCTTCCATTTGATCATGCCGTAAGCACTGTCGTTAAGAATGATAACTACCAGATCGAGCTCCATTCTTACTGCAGTTTCAAGTTCCTGAGAATTCATTAAGAAACCGCCGTCTCCGTTCACTGATACCACTTTACACTCAGGGTGTAACTGCTTGGCTGCCATAGCTGATGGCAGGCCGGCACCCATGGTGGCTAATGCGTTGTCCAGCAACAAAGTATTAGGCTCATAGCATTCGTAGTTACGTGCAAACCAGATTTTGTAAACACCGTTATCCAGTGTGACTATATCTTTGCCGTCGAGTTTATCGCGCAGCATACTGACAAGTGCCTGCGGCAACATTGGAAAGCGCGTATCCGTAAAGTACTTTGTTACGTGCGCATCAACTTCGTCTCGAACCCGCTCGAAGAAACTGAAGTCTTGCTTCAATTTACCCAGCTTGTCGGTCAAGCTGCTGATAGAACTTGAAATATCACCCACCACATTAAGCTGAGGGAAATAGACATCATCTACTGCTGCTGCATCAAAGTTGACATGAATAACCTTGGTGCCGTCACCGTCTTCCATAAAAAACGGAGGCTTTTCTATCACATCGTGCCCAACATTAATAATAAGGTCTGCCCGGTCAATAGCACAATGCAGATAATCATTATCAGAGAGTGCAGCTGTACCAATATATTTTTCGTGACGCTCATCAACAACACCTTTACCCATCTGCGTGTTGAAGAAGAATATTCCGGTCTTATCTATCATTGTCTTCAATGCTTCACTGGTACGCTTGCGGTTAGCACCGGCACCAACTAACAGCAGAGGCAATTTGGCCGCTTTAATCATCTTCACGGCAGCATCAATCGATTTATCGCTGGCGTCAGGTCTGCGGTGATTAACCACTTCAAAGACAGATGCATCAGTATCTTCTTCAGCGATATCTTCCGGCAGTTCAATGTAGGCAGCACCCGGGCGCTCATCTTTTGTCAGTCGAAAAGCTTCACGTACCATTGACGGAATATTGTTGCCGTCTACTACCTGCTCTGAATACTTGGTGACAGGCTTCATCAAATTGACGACATCAACAATTTGGAACCGCCCCTGCTTACTCTTGCGTATAGGCTTCTGACCACCCAGCATAATCATTGGCATAGCACCCAGTTGTGCATAGGCTGCGGAGGTGACAAAGTTTGTAGCACCAGGGCCGAGTGTTGAAAGACACACACCGGGCTCACCAGTCAAACGGCCATAGGTGGCCGCCATAAAACCTGCCGCCTGCTCGTGGCGGGTAAGTATTAACTTAATACTTGAACCGCGCAGTGAATCGAGAAAGTCGAGGTTTTCTTCGCCTGGTATTCCGTAGATGTATTTAACACCTTCATTCTCCAAGGCTTTTACAAATAGATCGGAGGTTTTCATTTTCGTTTGTTCTATAAAGAATGATGACCGTTGACAGCTTGATTACCAACGCGCGGGATCTGCTGCCCGCCAGTCGCTGACAAAATCATCCGGCATTGTGCTTTCGCTAAGAAGTGCATTCGGTTCCATACACGGATAAAGCTGCTCATAGGTTTTTATATCAGTACCGTGTACACGATGATTAATATGTTTCGGCTCGAGCTGCTCAACGCTCTCGAGCCCGGCGGCTCCGAGCAACTCCACTACATTTTCAACAGTTGCCTGCTGAAAGTTAGCAACCCTTTGCGCCTTATCACTGACAACAAGACCTCTCGATCTCACCGGGTTTTGTGTGGCGATACCCGTGGGACAATGATCGGTGTTACAACTTCGCGCCTGAATACATCAGAGCGCCATCATCATACCCCGTGCAGAATTAACCGTGTCAGCACCCAGTGCTATAGCGCGCAGCAAATGGAAAGCCGACAGAATTTTACCCGATGCAATAATTCGTACTTTGTCGCGGAAGCCGATACCTATTAATGACCGGTTAACAAAAATCAAAGCGTCTCTCAATGGTGTGCCGACGGAGTTTGTCATTTCGGTCGGGGCAGCACCGGTACCACCCTCACCACCGTCAACGGTGACAAAATCAGGATGCTGGCCGGTACTGAGCATGGCTTTACATATCGCTAAAAATTCATCACGGCGACCGATGCAGAGCTTGATACCCACCGGCTTGCCACCGGATAACTCACGCAACTGATCAATAAAGTTAAGCAGCTCCAATGGTGTGCCGAAT
>CAZQKJ010000212.1:0-6675 GCA_964593315.1 uncultured Granulosicoccaceae bacterium | reverse complement strand
ACTGTCCAATTAATTTCCTGATCTAAATTCAATCCAGAAGTGCGATGCTCGCGTATCTGATCGATACTGCTTAAGGAAGAGGCGCTACTCTCTCTTGCTGTTACAAAGTCTTGAACTTCAACGGAGCAGAGGCACCTCGTCGAACAGCCAACTTAGTTACCTTCTCTAATGACATAGGGCCTGATACGTTACTCCATCCATTCTGGCTAACAAAAGGCATGGTTAAAGGGACAAAATAGTAGTCCTCTACTTCACCCTTACCATTGCTTGAATGTCGCCTAATCACGGCAATAAATGAATCCTCAGCGATATAAGCGACAACTTGCTTGTCTACAACCCCAATCCAGTTCGATTTATGGTTATAGTAAAGACTCATGCTACTTTTTGTATCAATAGCACCTAGTGCATATTTGTCATTCAGTTGGATATTACGATTTCCGAAATCACAACTTGACGTCATCAGCATCAACATGGCGGCGAAGCAATAGTAGATGATATTGCGCACGCGCAATAGCCTGGCCGTGTTCACTTTGTGACACGCTAAAGCCGCATGTATCATTCGATATATTCTATTTGGCAGATTGAAAGACATGCGATTCCATTTAATTTAGTCGACGCTTTATTCTTACCCATACTGATTCAGTGCAACCTACTTCCGTGCAATAGATCGGCTAGTGTCGTTGACAGCCACCCAACTCGCACCCCGGAATAACAAGAGTTACGAATATTACCTGAAACTAGTTAGTTAGCCTATTCCATAAACTCGAGAAAAACCCGCGCTCTCCAGCCGACCAATTAGAGTTAGTATCGGTCATCGTCTCAAAATTGTCTGGGTCACCACCGTTGGGGCCATCTGGTGTATTGTTTGTGGCGCTTGCGCCGTTATCAAGGCGGCTTACATCAATCGGTTCAGAAAACTCATAGGTTTGTCGTAAGTTTCCACCTGGACCGATAAAGTCTCGCTCATACTCAGGCGCTATACCGTACCCGAATGACTTCAGACTTGTCGTATTAGTTGCTGTGAACGTCAAAGTCTCTCCATCACTCTCTATATCCGCGCGATAGCTACCAACGACCTGTTCCACTGGATCCCGCCCTGCATTCCATGCACCCACCAGCCCGAAGTTGCCACCACCAAGTCGGACTGTACCCCGAAAGTTAGTTACACCACTTTCAATGGAGACACTGTCAGGAAAAACTGGACAGGCACAGCACAAGGGAATCTGAGGCGGACATCTCAGTGTAATGTGCCCACTGTAAGACATACGGCAGACTTACGGGGACAGGCACTGGAAGGGGCACTGGAGAAGGGTTCTGTCGCAGTTTTGTTGGACATGCAGATTGATTGTTAATACATATATGCATAGAGCAACGCCTAAATAGTGGGGACTAATTCATGCGAACCACACTGAATATTGATGACGATATGCTGGAACGTGCGCAGCAGTTGACTGGAATCAACGAGAAGACGGCAATCGTAAGATCCGGCTTGGTGGAGGCTTTGATCGTTAGAGAAAGCGTAAGCAGGCTCGCTAAACTGGGTGGTACGAACCCTGAACTTAAAGAAGTTACCAGACGTCGTTCGGCGCCGCGCCTGTCACCGTAAGTTCCAGCAGACATTCAGATCAAAGAACGAATCAACGTCGCGCTTTAACCTGCTTCTTTTTTAAACCGCGCTTTCATTTTTTCCATATCTGCATCAGACCCGTTGTTCCAGCTATCAAACACTTTATCCATAGGCACCATACTGTTGCCATAGTTAACCCGGAAATAACGATGATGCAGGTTGTGAAAATTATCACCCGCCGGAATACGCACGCGCTTGCCAATAGATAAATAGTCAAAACCAGAGTGTGATACCGCAGGGCTAACACCCTGAAAAAGACCGGTAACAATAATAATCACCGGATGCACCGGTACAATCCACCAGAGTAGAAAAATACTAAAGTAGATTATGTGTTCTATCGGATGCATGGATATCCCGATCCACGGCCCGGTCACTACATTCAGATGGTGTCTGACATGCGCTGCGTCATATAGCCATTTGGTATGAAGCAGGCGGTGATTAAAATAAAAATGCAGCGTAGACCAGAAAAACACTCCCCACAAACAGATGAGGAAATAAATCGGTGACTCTGCAATGGAGAGCGCACTGACATAGCTGTTTGCGTACCACCAGTAAGTGGCCGCCTCATAGAGTGTCCAGACGGTTACACCGCTTAACAGGCTAAAAGTCATGTTGTCCAGCACCTGGTCGCCCCACAGAAATCTTTTGTTGTCTTTGGCAAGCCAGTGTTTAGAATATTTTGTATCTGTGTTCTGTGATCTTTTTATATACAAATACCAATGTAACCCGCCGGCAACAAGGCTCAATACAAAAGCATTTCGCAACCACAGCAACCCTAACCAGGTGACGGAAAATGACTTCATTGTGTCTGGATCTGGCGTAAGGAAATGCCACAACATAAAAGCTACAGCAATCCAGAACAAACCCCATGGCACCATGATGTCGATTGTCAGGAAACGTAGTATTTTTAATGGTTGTAACGGCCAGACAAATAAAGGCGGCGTTTCTATATGCGCTGGCTGGTAAGGTTTATCAGACATAGTTTTACCAGTGTATTCTCGTCACTATAGACCATCGACAGTGTGTCACATTGAAGCCGCTTTGGCAGGCGCCACATGGTCGCATTTCTTTTTCAGAAACGACAACGAATGCCACAATCGGTTCACCCTCTTGCCTGCTGGTTCAATTAATACCCCGCTCCTGCGATACTAAACTGACCAGCCGTGCGAGTAAAGATGCAGCTCTCGTGGCCCGGTGCTAAAGCTATAGACACATCACTACAGGATTCAGACATGACACTTTTTGTTGAGCGGATGAATGCGTTTCGCAAACAACTTACAGAAGCAGACATAGACGTCGCACTAATCACTGATGATGACAATGTCTATTACCTGACCGGCTACTACGATTACCTGCATATGGAGTTTGGCCGTCCAACCATTCTGGTGGTAACAGCTACAGGGGAAAGCTTGTTAATCACTCCAACTCTCGATGAAAACACAGCAAAGGGTGCTGCTAAGGTGGATCGTATCGCCGCATGGAACGATGGTATGGGAGATGAGTGGCGCACAGAATTGCCCGCAGCACTTAGAGGTGCTAAACGCATTGCACTTGAGCCCGACCACATGCCACCATTGGTTCGGGCATACGTAAATCAAATTGCAGAGTCACAAGAGCAATCAAGTGCCACACCCATACTCGCAAAAATGCGAATGATTAAATCTTTCGATGAACTGCAATTGGCACGACACGCAGGAATGGTCGCTAATGCAATGATGGAGGCTGGGCGCGCTACCATTGCGGATGGTGTACCCGAATATGAAGTCGCACTGGCAACCTCACAGGCAGGTACTCGCAAAGCAGCAGAGCTACTCGAGAAGCACTACAGTGACACTGACATGTCACCCAATACGCACTTTTTACAGATCATGGCCTCGGGTGATGCCATCACCAAAACACACCACCGAGCCTCTACAAGAATTATGCGCCATGGTGAACCGGTTTTCTTATGCTTCTGTGGCATGACCAACTTCCACCGTTTCAAACTCGGTTTCGATCGCACATTCTGGATTGGTGAGATTGCCGATGAATCACAACAAGCCGTATACGAAGTAGCCGTCGCGAGCCAGAAGGCAGCACTTGATGCCCTCTGCCCTGGTGCTACCGCAGAAAGTGTACATGCGGAATATGCAGCAGTTATACAAGACGCAGGCTACGATTATCCGTTTCGCTGTGGGCGTGCTACAGGCTTTAGCTTTCTTGAAACCCCGCAACTGGTTACGGGTGATAACACCATTCTGCAGCCGGGTATGGTATTAGCAGTTGATGGCTCCGTTACAGTTGAATCGTTTCGTGCACAGGTGGGTGATAGTTTTATCATCACAGAAGATGGTTGGGAGCCCTTGACTGAGCATCCCAAATCTATTCTGGAGGTTATTGTTTAATGTACTAGCGCGAAATCTGGTACGAGTTCATTAGGGGTCAAAGGTGTTTTACAATATTCAATTTTGTGTTGACCGTTGAATAATTGCTTTGTGTCCGTATGACCTCTTTTATTTGCTCACTTATTTTTAAAAGGATCGATGAACTTATACAACGGTGAGATTCTGATTCATCCGGTAGAGCAAAGTTTGGTATCGTCCGGGTAAGGGTTTTCTGGCCATTACATCTTTAGAATCAGGCAAACTGACGCAGACTCTTAAAGCCCTACCGGCTAAAGTCGCACGGGGTTTTTATTGTGTACCCGAGTGCAAGGCATTTATCGCATCGCACGTGGACTTTTATGCAGTATCTGTTCGAAAATGTGGCGTAATTAGGTTTGTTTTTAGAAAAACTGCTAGTACTATCCATGCTGACTACCGTAAACTAAAAAGGAAAATATCCGCCCGCGCATTGGTTAAAGTGGAACAATTCGCCACGGGGCCCGGGCGCACAGCGGTAGTGCAGGGAGAACAGCGCAATGGCCACGACGCATATATTTACCGACGCCGAGGTTGAAGCCAATCCGGAACTTAAAGCCGTCTTCGACGACATTCGTAAAACCCGTGGCACTGAGTTCGTTAACAATATCTGGCGTGCTTTAGCTGCTGATCCGCAGGCGCTCAAACGCACCTGGGAAAACGTCAAATCCCTGATGGCTCTGCCGGGAGCCCTCGATCCCAAAACACGTGAGATGATTTACATTGCGGTGTCTGTTGCCAATGGGTGCGGCTATTGTGTGCATTCCCATACAGCGGCTGCGAGATCTAAGGGCATGAGCGAGGAAGAACATGGTGAGTTGATGCAAATAGTAGCGCTTGCTGCCTCGACAAATCATCTTGTGACTGCGTTACAAGTTCCGGTCGATCCGGAGTTCGAAGTCGAATAAACAAAACATCAAACCAAGAGGAAAAAAGATATGTGTGATATTTGCGTTATGAACGCGGTGAAGAACAAAATGATGTCCCGCAGAAGTTTCTTCAAAGCAAGTGCTGTCGGTGCAGTAGCTGCAGCTACTTCCACCGGTTTAGGGACGCCGGCGATGGCTGCCGGGCACGGTTCGGTCGAAGACATGACTCACACGCTGCACGAAGGCTTCCCTACTTATTTTGGCGAACAGCAGTTCAGCCGCGAAGATGTTTTTAACTATGCGGAGCACAAATTTAACCTGCAACGATTAACGATTAACGAGCACACTGGTACACACATCGATGCGCCTTTGCATTTTTCGGAAGATGGTACTTCTGTCGCCGAGATACCGGTTTCTTCATTGTTCGCACCTCTTTGCGTCATCGATATTGCCGCTCGAGCAGCAGAAGACCCAGACACGCAGGTAACACCGGATGACATTAAAGCGTGGGTCGATGCGAATGGCGACATACCGGATGGAGCGTGTGTTGCGATGCATTCAGGATGGGGCGCTAAGGTTGAAACCGATGGTTTCCGCAATTTCGATGGCGAAGCACAGCATTACCCGGGCTTCCACATCGAGGCGACACAAATGTTGCTGGAAACAGGTGCAGGGTCAATAGCAGTGGATACACTGTCACTCGATCATGGCATATCCCAGGACTTCGCAACTCACTATGCATGGTTGCCAGCAGGTCGATTTGGTATTGAGAATCTAGCCAATCTTGACCGGGTTCCAACGGCTGGTGCAACTTTGGTTGTCGGCGCACCCAAGCACCAGGGTGGCACCGGAGGCCCCGCACGAATCTTTGCGATGGTATAAGCAAATGCAGCGGGCGCGATACATATTGTGCCTGCTGCAAATCACCTAAACCGGATTGAAGTCCGAGCTACTGATCTCAAGGTTGTCAGGCAATTCTCCAAAGAAAACTGGACAGGCACAGCAAAAGGAAATCCGGGTCAAAACTAACGCGACCCCTATTTTTACTTTGTCCCAGTATTTACTCCTGTAATTGTATTCGTTACTCTCACATTAATAGTTATTGTTATTCAACCGCTTGTTGATGTTGAAAATGTACTGTATCTATTAATGTCATTGAAATCTCTGGTAGCACGAATTGTACTTATTGCTTTACTACCGTTTTTCTTTGAGTTGCTCGTTGCGATGCTGAGGATGTCGTTGTTTTTCTACAGGCTCTACACGTGGTGGCACTTACCAAGACTCAAGTCTCTGGAAGCCAGGGCAATTTCCGGTAGATACAAGCGTGTACGATCAGGCAATACAATGGCCATTTCATTATGGTGTGGTCTTCTTCAGCCTTTGTGGGGGATCTGTCGAAATTTTGATCCCTTGGCGCTTCATCCTGTATTCCGGAAAGCAGAGATTCCGTTGCGGGAGAAAATAGCGGTCAAGCGCCATCGATAGCGAGAGTGTGAGATTTCTTGAGAAACCCGTTCAGTTCGCGCTCTGTTTCAATTTCTGCGAACACTGTTCCACCGTACCGAGACAACCAGTTTCAGGGTAGGTATACTGCTAGCAAACTGTAAGCAGTCTAGCGGAAAACGGAGAAAATGCTCATGAGAATGTACCTTGCTTTGCTGATGGCGGTAACCATTGCACTTAGCGCACACGCAGATGATGACGATAATAAAGGCTTCGGTGCAGCCGGCATTCTGTCCAACAAAAATTCAGAGGATTTACCAGAGGCAACACTATCGTC
>CAZQKJ010000211.1:0-6676 GCA_964593315.1 uncultured Granulosicoccaceae bacterium | reverse complement strand
GCTCAGGACTGGGTAATGGGAGCTCAACTTGAGTCATGACTGATACGGTTACTCGAGACTAGCGCCTTGTGCCACGGTCTATAGTGACGCCGGCATCACTCGCCAGTTCGATCGCGCCCGGCTTATGCACAGTCACGCGCACCCAGGGTACATTAAATTCATCACGCACTATGCGAGCAATATTTTCGGCAAGTGTTTCTATCAAACCGAAGCTGCTGTTATTGGCAAACTCGATAACACGGTCAGAGATACTTTTATAGTTCAATGCAAAATTGATATCGTCACCACTGGCAGCCTTGGTAATATCAGTAGCCATAGACAGATCAATCAGTATGTTCTGACGAATCTCTCGCTCCCAATCGTAAATTCCGATAACAGGGGTGGTTTTAAGCCCTGTGAGAAAAACTGTATCCATATTTATATCCGCAATCGATTGGCTTAATGGTAAGGACTTTCACACCCGCTGCCTGAACGATACACCAGGCAATTCGTTTCACCGCTGTTCCTGAATCGCGATCCACTGCTTCACCGATGAGAGTGATCGGTCGTAGAAATACGCTATCTGCTCATCAGAGTAACGCCAGTCACTAGCGACCGGGCAGGTATTTCTGGCGACACAAGCACTCGCACATACTGAATCCTGAGTCAGACGATACGAAACACAGGCGTTCATATCGGGCGCTGCGGCAATATTCAACGCCCCGCCAGGGCAGGCCACAAGGCAGGGCTGATCGACACATTCAAGGCAAGGCGATAAATCAGGCTGTGACTGCATGGCTTTATGATTTGCCGAATCATCTGGGGATTGCAGTATTTCAAAATTCACAGCCACCACTGAACGATAGGCAAACCACAAACCGTGTTGGTGATTAATCCCAATCCCCAAAGGCGACGGATGATGCCACCCGGCTAATTGGCCGAGTGCCTGCAACGGCATATTCACTGAGCTGTGGTGATCGGGGAAAACAATTTTCCAGCTTCCTTCAGGTGCAACTGATGCCAGCACCTGGATGACGCAGTCCTGTGAGTATTCGTCCACCGGATGCTGACGTTCAAGGTATCGCGATGGCATCTGCCGCCACAGAGAATCTCCTGCACTCCCCACCAAAAGAACAGAAACCGTGTCCGATGGCAGGCAGCATTGCGAATCTGGCACTGAGCCTGCAGCGGATTCCGCCAGTAAGCCTGTGACAGTCGCTGCGGAAAAAGCTCGACAAAGATTGAGCCCAGTCGCCTCAAGTGCGTGGCTTAGCTCATCAAAAGTGACTGATGACGGCGTATTGATGGCAGTTCCGAAGGGTTTAGAATAAAAAAAACAGCGAATTTTCGGGATTTTGACAGAAGAACGCTGAATTGGACTAGAAATAGTATTGGAAAAAAACGCTATTGTTCATATAATAAGCGGTTCTGTGTAGAAAATGTTAGTGCGGAGCAAAGCACATGTCTCGAATATGTCAGGTGACGGGCAAACGCCCTATGAGCGGCAACAATGTCTCTCATGCTAAAAACCGAACCAGAAGACGGTTCCTTCCCAATCTTCACACCCATCGGTTCTGGGTTGAGGCCGAGGAACGATTCGTCAAGCTGCGCGTGTCTTCTAAAGGCATGAGAATAATTGATAAGAAAGGCATAGAAAACGTGCTGAAAGAATTGCGGAACCGCGGCGAGAAGGTATAAGCCCACCCCAAACACACACGGAGCAAATCATGAGAGACAAGATCAAATTGGTATCGAGTGCCGGCACTGGCCACTTCTACACCACGACTAAAAACAAGCGCACCATGACCGAGAAAATGGAGATCAAAAAATTTGATCCTGTGGTCCGTAAGCATGTGATTTACAAAGAATCAAAGATCAAATAGCTCACACACTGCTGTGAGCTAACTGAAAAAACCCGGCCACGCCGGGTTTTTTTATGCCATGCACTTTCTAAACACAACGTGGTGATTATCCCCCTGTGTCATCCGCCGCCAACCAGTCCATAAGCGTTGGCAGGTATTGCAGATAACACCCCAAATCTGCGCTCAGTCGTCTATATATTACAAAGGAACAGACACCTCCCGGGACCTGGAGAGGCATTGTTTGATCACGACGAGAAAGAAGCGCGCAGTGAATCCAAAAAAACAAGAACAGAAACAACTGTCTAGCGCCGCTGCAGAGGCCACCAACGGGCCGCTGCCCGGGCCAACGCAGACGGGCGATCACAGCAATAAAGTGATCAACAAACCAGCACAGAACAAGACACAACCTGCGCGAGCGCAAGGGTGGACTGAAAATTCTTCCGACTGGAATACCCCACCCTCTGATCATCAACTCTCACCGTCACCTGCACCCATTGCGTTACGAGCCAAAGCACTCAGGGTGAATTTTGGATCGAATTGCGCCTTACAAGATCTCTCCTTCGATCTCCACTCCGGAGATACGCTCGGGTTACTGGGCCTGAATGGCGCGGGTAAATCCACCCTCCTGAAGGTGCTCTCCGGAGCGCTGGCACCGGGTCGCGGTACGGTACATATTGGGGACAAGGAACTCTACGAAGATCAGATCGAAGCGCGCATGAACCTGGGTTACGCGCCCGATAAGCCTGCGATTTATCCGGAGTTCAAAGTCAGAGAATTTCTGTCATTTATTGCTCGCATGCGGCGAATCCCGAGGGCGCAAATCGCAAGCGCGGTAGACGATGTAATGCAGCGCTGTGTTCTCACCGAGGTGCGCAAGCGAATCATTGGCAATCTTTCCAGCGGCTATCAACAGCGCGTTAATCTGGCTCAGGCACTCATTCACTCACCGCGCGTGTTAATTCTGGATGAACCGTCGAACGGTCTCGATCCGGTACAGATGATGGAAATACGGGAACTGGTGACCAATCTGACCGACGATCAGGCAACTATATTTTCCTCTCACCTGTTAAGTGAAGTCGAGACTGTCTGCAATCGGGTCATTCTGATTCATAGCGGGCGCCAGGTTCTGGATACCTCCATCACATCAACTGAAAACAACACGACTTTCGAGGTCACACTCGCCAGTGGCACCGACCTTGATCTCAAAGAAGTACCAGGTGTTATCGATGCTTGTCGGCTGACAGATACGCACTGGATGGTTGCAGGCAATTCGCTAACAGCGGCTCACTTACAGACCATGCTGACAACTCGAGGTTTGAATGTATCAGGCATCACAGCCTCTGAAAATTATCTCGAAAGCGTTTTTAAACAACTGGCACCGATCAAGATATCGGGTGCTATAGACTCCAGTAGCAAGTAATTATGACAGCTCAAATAGCGTGGCACGAGATTAAAGTCCTGTGGCGTTCACCGTTTGCATGGCTGGCGGCAGGTTTGCTGCAGCTATTGTTTGCGTGGTTATTTTTATCAGCGGTAGAGCGTTATGTTGATCTGCAAACGTCCGCTACCGGGACTGTTTCTGCAGGTGGACTGTCAAGCTATCTGGTGGTGCACTTTCTCGCGCCGGTAAGCATAGTATTTATGGTCGCTACCCCGTTGCTGTGCATGCAACTTATCGCCGGAGAAAAAGCATCCAATCGCTTTAACCTTCTGCTAAGCCTGCCATTGAGTGCACGACAACTGGTGATCGGGAAATTCATGGGGGCTACCGCTTTTCAATTTTTTATTATTGCCATGAGCTCGATTCTAGTTGCACTACTGTCTATCAGTGTGAAGCTTGACGCCAGTCATCTGCTAACCGCTGCAACCGGTTTACTGCTTTTTATCGCCTCGATCACTGCTCTGACTTTGTTTTTTTCCGCACTGGTGAAGCGCCCGATGCTCGCAGCATTTCTAAGTTTTATCACAGTAGCGCTTTTGTGGATGGCAGCAGCATCCTCTGCAAACGGCGCGTTACAGTTCTTATCACCGTCTGCACACCTGCACAGTTTTATGCAAGGCCTGCTCGACTCTCGGGATATCACCTATTTCCTCACAGCAACCGGCATTCTGTTGACCTTGGGTATCTGGCGCTTTGACGCACAGAGAGTGAGGGGTGTTGCAGCATGAACCGAATGCATCATTTCCTTTCACAATCGCTGCTGCGTACCGTACTTATTGTTTTATGCCTGATCGCTGCCTGCATGCTGGGCAATCGATTATATGCGCGTAAAGATATGACAGCGGAGTCTTATCACACACTACAGCCACATAGCATTGAAACCTTGGGCCTGCTAACCGATCCACTGGATGTAGAGGTATTCATCAATCCACAGGACCCGCAAACAGAAGCGATCAAAGAGCTGTTTGCTCAGTACCAGGATCACAAAGCAGATATCAAGCTTACTTTTTCAGACCCGGCACTTGACCCGCAACGCATGCGAGAACTCGATGTGGCTGCAGGTGGTGAAATATTTATACGTTATCAGGATCGCACTCAAAGACTGACTGAACTGGCAGAACAATCGTTAACCACTGCGATGTTGCGGCTTTCAAGATCCCACGATCGCAAGCTTATTTTTACCACTGGCCACGGAGAGCGATCCGTTCAGGGCAAAACCAATGCAGACTTAGGGCTACTTGCAGCACAGCTACGAGATGCAGGAATAGATGTCAGCACCACCAACTTAAGCAAGACCACAAGCATCGACCCTGACTCTGGCACATTGGTTATCGCCGGACCGATGCATCGGTTCCTGCCTACTGAAGCACTGGTAGTACTGGACTTCCTATCCAACGGCGGCAACCTGGTCTGGCTGACCGATCCTGCCAGTAATGACGGCCTTAAATCGGTGGCACTTGAGCTCGGTGTAACACGCTTACCCGGTGTCGTGATCGATCTTGCCGCGCAACAACTACAAGTGGAAAGACCGGATTTTGCTATTGCCAGCGACTACTCACCGCATCAGGCGCTGAACGGCTTTTCATCGGTCACGCTCTTTCCGCAATCAGCAGCGCTTGCTATTCAACCACAGCGTGAATGGATAGCCACAGAAATGGTGCAATCGGGTCCGCAGGCCTGGACCGAAACCGGATCACTCAGTGGTAAAGTCGTATTTGGTGACGATGATACGGAGGTACAGGGCCCCTTCCCGTTGGTGCTCGGGCTTGAACGCACTCGCCAGGGGCGGCAACAGCGAGTGGTTGTCGCCGGTGACGGTGACTTCCTTGCCGACGCGTGGATCGCCAACGGCGGTAATAGAGAACTGGGTAATCGATTGTTCAACTGGAGCGTCGATGACACAGTGGTGAGTAGCACGATCCCGCTATCAGAAGCCGCTGAAATGAATCTATCCCGCGTTCAGTTATTCACCCTGGCAGGGGTAGCATTTTTGCTTCTCCCGGGGATTATGTTTTCCACTGCCACCGGTGTTTGGTACCGCCGCCAGCATGGTTAAATCGCGCTTAAAAAAAACCACACCTTCGGCGGGTTACAGCCTGTCCAATCCGGCATTACTGGTGATACTGGCAGTTCTGGGTGCCGGCATTCTGCTTGATGGTACGCTGTACAACAGGCCCCAACAGATACCGACGATCTATCCGATTGAAGCGGCTACCGAGATTGAACTTCATGTCGACAATCAGTTGATCACTCGCTTTGAAAAGGTACGCGATACCTGGCATCAGACACAACCGGTGCTGGCGCCCGCTCACGGCGACCGCGTGCAGGTACTACTGGATACCAACCACTTCAGCCGCAGACATTACAAGAATAATGAAATACCGTCAGAGACGGTTTTTAATAATCCAATTACACTCACTATCAATAACGCCAGTTACGAGTTCGGTACGCTTGAACCGGTTAGCAAGCTTCGGTATGTGCGTGCTAATGATCAGGTGTATTTACAGCCAGACTCGGTGATACCTTTGCTAAGCGCCACCAATAATGCGTTTATTGATTTACGGGTTACAGGAAAAGTTGAGCAACTAAAAATCGGAGACACTATTCTGCAAAAGCCTGCGAACTGGTCCAATCTGATGGCAACAGACGTGCTAACTGAAGCACCGGCAGGTGAAGGCCTCAATATTCAGCTTACAGAGAGTAGTCGCACACTTACCCTAGTGGCAAAGCTAACTGATGCAGGTTACAGTCTTAGTCATCAAAACGGCTTCCACTACTTGCTGGATGCAGATACCGCAGTGGTGACAGGTTTGGCAGATCTTCAGCTACTCAATAGCAAGTAGCGCACAGGCCGATACCCGAGCAGTGACTAAAAAACCTCTTCCATCCTCAGTTGTTATACTGCAGAACCGGTAAAAACCACATCACCTGCAGCGCCCACCGACATGCCAGAACTTCCTGAAGTAGAGACGACGCTACGCGGCATCGAACCCTACCTGCTGAAAAAAAAGATTCTCAACATACAGGTACGACAGGCGCAATTGAGATGGCCGGTACCGGGTACGCTGGCCGAACTCAAAAACCAGACTGTCCAAAGCCTGGATCGACGCGGTAAATACATCATCGCCAGTACAAAAACCGGTTCAATCATTATCCACCTCGGTATGTCAGGCAGTCTTCGAATTGTCGACAAGCCTTTTGACTTACGTAAACACGATCATGTGATATTTGAGCTGCATGAAAACAGATCTATGGTCTATCACGACCCAAGGCGCTTTGGCACTATTTTATGGACTTCAGAACCCGCTATGCAGCACTCGCTATTGCGCAAACTTGGCCCGGAACCGCTCAGTGACAGCTTTGATGGTGGATTACTATTTAAACTGTCACGCAA
>CAZQKJ010000210.1:0-6677 GCA_964593315.1 uncultured Granulosicoccaceae bacterium | reverse complement strand
CAGGGATATTGTTTCTGGATGAAATCACCTCGGCGCTACCAGCGGTCTCTGCTGCAGCTTATCAACTGATTCTTGACCGCTGCCTTGGAGATTATAAAGTCCCGGATGGCTGGGTGATCTTTGCTGCGGGTAACCGACAGGGAGACCGTGGTGTGACCTACGCTATGCCGGCTCCGTTAGCCAATCGGTTCACTCACTTCAGTTTTGATATCAATCTTGATGACTGGGTAATGTGGGCACACCACAAGCAAATAGACCAGCGCATCATCGCCTTTCTGCGCTTTCGTCCTGAGTTGTTGTTCGACTTTGATCCGTCTATTGATCCTGTCGCGTTTCCCACCCCGCGCTCCTGGGAGTTTGCGCATCACGCCTTACACAAATTTGATTCACGGATAGAGGTACTTGCCGGTGCATTGCAAGCCTGTGTCGGCCAGGCCGCAGGAATTGAGCTTGGAGCATTTATTGATAACCTACAAAATCTGCCAGATGTGGCTGCAATAGTGGCAGGCACCCACCTACCGGTCCCCGAATCGATAGACCTGCAGTACGCTCTGGCATCAGCGCTGGTTGGCCAGGCGGTACAAGCTGCCGACACACCGGATGCAAACCGCACTATCGGAAATATTCTCGACTATGCCCGCCAGTTTCCGCAACGCGAGATGGGGGTGATGATGGTGTCCGATATGCATCGTGCACTGGGCACGCAATTATTCGCAGTACCGCAATTTAAAGAGTGGGCCAATACGGTGTCTGACGTCATGCTGTACGATGCACAATGACACTCAGACCAATAGAACCAGCGCCGTCAACTGATGACGTTGAGCGCAAACTCACAGCAGCACGCACCCGGCTCATACTGGATAAACCGTTTCTCGGTGCACTGGTATTGCGCTTGCCGCTAAAAGCAGGTGGTGACTGGTGCCATACAATAGCCACCGACGCTCGATCTATTTACTACAACCACGAATACATTAATCAGCTCACGCTAAGCCAGATTCAGTTTGTACTCTCACACGAGGCCTTGCACTGCGGTCTCTCGCATTTCGCAAGGCGTGAACACCGTGACCGCAAACGATGGGATGCAGCCTGCGACTATGCAGTCAATCAACTGTTGATCGAAGACAACCTGGAGAGACCGGTCGGTGCGCTGCTGGATGACAAATACAAAGGCTTAACAGCCGAAGAAATCTATCCGTTCATGGACACTGAAGAAGCAATGGACCAGCACCTCTACGATGACAGACCAAACACCAACAGTCCTGATAACCAGAACAACAATCTCAGTGCAATTCAAAACAAACCACAACCGGCAAACACAGAAAACCCATCGCAAACATCAAACAATCAACCACCACCTCTTTCAAACCGCGAACGCGACCAACTCGACACCCAGTGGCAGCAACGGCTGGCGGGTGCCGCGCAACAGGCATCGCAGGCAGGCAAGCTGAGTCAATCACTCTCGCGAATGCTCGCGCGACTGTTGCAGCCAACCGTTCCGTGGCGATCTCTGCTGGCTCGCTATATGAGCAGCACAGCACCAGCGGACTACAATCTGACCCGGCCATCACAAAGGCGCGAGGGCACCGCAATTCTTCCAAGCCTGCACACGCGTCAGATCGATATTCTTATTGCGATCGACACCAGTGGCTCTATTAGCCAGGACGAGCTGGATGCGTTTCTGGCTGAGCTCAACGCCATCAAAGGTGCGATGAACGCGCGTATCACGCTGCTCGCCTGCGATGACAAACTCGATCCGAACGCCCCGTGGGTATTCGAGCCCTGGCAAGCGCTGAATCTGCCAGCCCGGATGACCGGTGGCGGCGGAACAGATTTCAGACCAGTATTTAGCTGGGCCGCGGCGCAAATAAAACACACCGATCTGCTGGTGTACTTTACCGACGCCGTGGGTAGATTTCCGGCCTCAAAACCCGCAACGCCGATCCTGTGGCTGGTCAAAGGTGGGGCCACCGTCCCCTGGGGCCAGCGCATACAATTAAACTGACGCCAAAATTACGCCGTAGAGCAGTGTCAAATTGAAACACTTCCGCCGGGCTGAAAACGATTGTCCAGAGCCGGTCATAGGCAGCAGTTGTCCGAAAAAAGCCCCGATGCTCTATAATTGGTGAAGAACCTGTGAATGAATTCTTCTGATGTAACGGTTGTGCTGCGGTCGACATTTGCACTCTGTCTGGATCAGGCTATGTTACCGCCTTGGAGGTATCCGCAGCTGCTATGAGCCTATATCATCCTCCAGGTATTTTCGGGTTATCTCGATTGCTGACAATCGCCCTGAAATACAGAACACAAGCCGTTCACACTCAAAAACATACCATCAGTCCAGTACGCAATGAAGTCACGGTTTTTGCGTTGGATCTGATGGCGGCACACTAACCCGACGGGTTATACCTAACAGCAGCCTATATTGCCGGAGTCTTCCAACTAATGCTTATCAACAATCCGTTCGCCGATCTGGCAATGACTCTGCCACCAGGCGTCATGAAACTTTATGTGGTGCTCATGATCCTGCTGGTCATCGGTGGCACGCTGCTCGACATGCGGCACAAACAGAGCGCAAAGTACTTCTTCGAAAACTCAAAAAAAGCGCAAGGCAACGCTCGCAAAAAAGTGGGCGGAGTGAAAAAGACCGGTCTGGCCGTCAAAACAGTCGCCAGTGAAGTCCTGACCTCTTCGGAGTTCTGCAACTCGCGCCGACGAATGTCGCACCTGATGACCATGTACGGATTCATACTGTTTGTGGTCGCTACAGCGGTACTGATATTCAAATATACCGGGGATACCAAAGCGCCTGTGTTATGGCCCATACTCTGGCACCTCGGAGCTATCAGTCTGTGTGTTGGTGGCTACTGGTTCTGGTTCAAGATCCGTGTTGACGTAGCGGCAGAAGGCGTGAAGTGGAATCAATTCAATGGCCGCGGTGATCTCTTCATTCTGGGTCTTCTGTTCACAGCCACGTTCGGTTTGTTGTGGTCTTTCTTCTCGGCAGTCGGCGCCGGTGCATTTGCCTGGTTGTTGTTCGCTCTCTTTATCCTCAGCGCCACAGTACTGTTTGGTTCAGTCTACTGGTCTAAGTTCGCACACATGTTCTTTAAACCCGCTGCGGCCTTTCAAAAGAAAGTGGCAATGGCAGACGGCTCGCGAGAGAACCTGCCAGATGACTACGATCTGTCAGACCCTGCTGTGCAGGCTAAATTCCCAGACATCCCTGAGTACATGGGAGCGAATCCACCTAACATGGGGCTCGGTATCAAGCGCGAACCCCCAGCCCACTACTAATTAGACGTCCGGAGAAACGACGATGCCTACTTTTGTTTATATGACCCGTTGCGACGGTTGCGGACACTGTGTTGATATCTGCCCTTCAGACATCATGCACATCGACACGGTCACACGCCGAGCCTACAACATCGAACCCAACATGTGTTGGGAGTGCTACTCCTGTGTGAAGGCCTGCCCTCACCAGGCGATTGACGTTCGCGGCTACGCTGACTTCGCGCCGCTGGGCCACTCTGTGCGAGTTAAGCGCGATGAAGAAAAAGGCGTTATCGCCTGGCGCATCAAGTTCCGCAACGGCAAGAAAGACATGGATCTTCTGGCCCCTATCACTACCAAGCCATGGGGCAGCGGCACACCGGATCTGCGGGCAGAAGAAAAACCCACACAGGAACAAATCGACAGCGAGCTCCTGTTCAACGAACCAAAGTACATTCGCTTTGACGAAGGTGGCTTACACACGCTCGAATCAAACGGACTCGTGATGAAACAGGGGGTTGACTACTAATGAAGCACGAAACCATCGTAGAAGATGACATAGACATCCTCGTCTGTGGCGCTGGCCTGGGCGGTACTGGTGCAGCATTTGAAGCGCGCTACTGGGGCCAGGACAAAAAGATCGTCATCGCCGAAAAAGCGAACATAGACCGATCAGGTGCTGTGGCGCAGGGCTTATACGCAATCAACTGCTATATGGGTACCCGCTTTGGAGAGAACAATCCTGAAGATCACGTGCGCTATGCACGCATTGATCTGATGGGAATGGTTCGCGAAGACTTGCTATTTGATATGGCACGTCACGTAGATTCCACAGTGCATCAGTTTGAAGAATGGGGCCTGCCATTGATGCGCGACCCGAAGACCGGAAATTACCAGCGCGAAGGCCGTTGGCAGATCATGATTCACGGTGAGTCATACAAACCGATTGTGGCAGACGCTGCAAAAAAATCTGCAGATAAAGTCTTCAACCGTATCTGTGTTACCCACCTGCTAATGGATGATTCCAAAGAAAATCGCGTCGCAGGCGCAGTTGGCTTTAACGTCCGTACCGGCAACTACCACGTGTTTAAATCAAAGGCTGTGATCGTTGGTGCCGGCGGCGCTTCAAACATCTTCAAGCCACGCTCGGTGGGTGAAGGTGCCGGCAGAGTCTGGTACGCACCATGGTCTTCGGGGTCTGCTTACGGCCTGCTGATCAACGCCGGTGCCAAGATGACACAAATGGAAAACCGCATCGTACTGGCACGTTTCAAAGACGGATACGGCCCGGTAGGCGCCTACTTCTTGCACTTGAAAACCTACACTCAAAATGGCCTTGGTGAAGAGTATGAATCCAAGTGGTGGCCATCACTACAGGAGATCGTCGGTAAAGAATATCTTGATCCGGAAGTCTCTCACGCGACGCATCGTCCAATCCCGACCTGTCTGCGTAACCATGCATTCATTCAGGAAGTCAACGCGGGTCGTGGCCCTATTCACATGGTCACCATGGAAGCGTTTCAGGATCCACACCTTGAAGAAATTGGCTGGCACAACTTCCTCGGCATGACTGTGGGCCAGGCAGTTCTATGGGCGGCGACCGATGTCGATCCTAAATACGAGAACCCTGAGCTGACCACTTCAGAACCCTATGTCATGGGCTCGCATGCAACCGGCTGTGGCGCCTGGTGTTCTGGCCCCGAAGATCTTTCACCGCCCGAGTATTACTGGGGCTATAACCGCATGACCACAGTAGAAGGTTTGTTTGGTGCCGGTGACGCTGTGGGTGGTACACCACACGCATTCTCATCGGGCTCATTTACTGAAGGCAGGTTGGCTGCAAAAGCTGCATGCAAATACATCAATGATGGCAAAGCCGAAGGCATCAGTGTGTCTGAAGAGCAGATCAGCCGTCGCAAGGAAGAAATCTTTAAGCCACTCGAAACTTACAAGATCTTCCGCAACGAGATCACCGCAGGCACAGTAAATCCAAACTACATTAACCCGCGTCAGGCGCTTGATCGCTTGCAAAAGCTGATGGACGAGTACGCTGGTGGTGTAACCGTTAGTTATATGACCAATGAAAAGCTGTTAAACATCGGCCTTAAGAAACTCAAGCTACTGGAAGAAGATCTTGAAAAAGTTGCGGCTGAGAACATTCACGAGTTGCTGCGTGCCTGGGAAATCAAGCACCGCCATCTGACCTCTGAGTCAGTGGTACAACACACATTGTTTCGCAAAGAAACTCGTTGGCCGGGTTACTACTACCGCGGTGATCACCTGAAGCTTGATGATGAAAACTGGCATGTACTCACTGTGTCACGGCGTGATCCTGAAACCGGTGAATACACGATGGAAAAAGCCCCGTGCTATCACCTGACTGAAGTGGATCAGGGAAGCGTCAGCGCCGCCTGAGTTTAATGATTCATTAACTAAGCACCACGAGCTGCCGCAAACGCTTTGCGGCAGCTGGCCCTACTCTCCTTTTTATATTTTCAGATCGCAGCTCGTATTTTACGGCTGAACGCGCTATAACCGAACTGCAGCGGCGATTCCTGCACCATCGCAATGATCTGAAACCTGCAAATAACCACAGCGTCGAATCAACAGGCTATACCCGGCAATTCAAGAGAAGCGTAATGAACATCATCGAGCAATCAGACGACGAAATACTGGCTGTTGCCCACCCGATGTGGGATGACCTGATTCGCTATTCCAATGAAGGCGAGTATGGAAAGTTTATTCGAAAGTTCTCCTATGAGATGCTTTTCGGACTGAACGAAGTAGAAATCGGCAAGCAGTTCGCCAAAAGCGAGCTGACTCGCAGCCTTGACCCCAAACATGAGTTCCTTGGTTTGATTCGGCGCGGCGAACATGTCACCGTTTTGTATCGTATGCGCAGCACCAAAAGAGAAGGCGAATGGTTGGGACGCATGGTGCTTGGCTACAATAAAGAAGACGAAGTCAATATCTACGGCGCTTCAATTTTCTAGCGTGTATCTGCCACAGCAATCCAAGCCCTCAAGCGATAGAACAAGCCTCACAATCTACTTGAGTATTTACACTCACCAGCCAAAGTCTAATAACTCGGAACAAACATGAGCGAGACACAAATGGAAGATCCGGTCGAAGACGGCAAGCTGGTAGAGCTGATGTATAAAGTCATAGACGCTAAAACCAAAAGCGTATTGACTGAGGTAGAATTCCCGATCGGTTACGTGCACGGTGTCAATGAAGTACTGGCTCCACCAGTTATGGCAGAGATTGAAGGCAAACTGCCCGGCGATGTGATCGAAGTACCCATCGATTGCAATACGCTTTTTGGACCTCGAGATGAAGCACTGGTATTCACAGACAGCATTGACAATGTGCCAGAGGAATACCGCGAGATTGGTATGTCCATACTG
>CAZQKJ010000209.1:0-6701 GCA_964593315.1 uncultured Granulosicoccaceae bacterium | reverse complement strand
GTCCGCAGGCGGCTTTTTGCGGTTATCACAAAGCGATTCGGAGCGTACTGCCACTCGATGATTCCCAGATTGTTGTGTGTGGTATGTCAATTGGCTACGCAGATTTTTCTGTGGTTGAGAATTCACTGCAAACCGAGCGCGCCGGGCCAGGCGAGTTTTTAACTGTGCACTCATGAATATCTCGGTGGATTCTATTCAGAATCCCTTATCTGAATTGCCTTAGAGGTGGTTCTCGCAATTCGCTGTCGCAAGATTCCCTAAATCGCTTAAACTAATCGGCTTTAACCAGAAGGTCACGAAATGGAAAACCTGCAATCCAGTGCGGATACGCTGTTTGTGCTGTTGGGTGCAATTCTGGTCCTGTGGATGCACGCAGGCTTTGCTTTTCTTGAGGTCGGCACTGTAAGGGAAAAAAATCAGGTTAATGCACTGGTTAAGATCATTAGTGATTTCGGTGTATCGACCATTGCTTACTTTTTCATTGGCTACGGCATAGCGTACGGGATCGATTTCTTTAACCCGGCCTCAGAGCTTATCTCCGGTAACGGCTATGAGCTGGTTAAATTCTTCTTTTTACTGACATTCGCGGCGGCCATTCCGGCCATTATATCGGGTGGTATTGCCGAGCGTGCGAGCTTCTATCCGCAGCTAGTTGCTTCATTTTTAATTGTGGCTTTTGCCTACCCGTTCTTCGAAGGCCTGGTGTGGAACGACCAGCTCGGGTTTCAAAGCTGGATTGCCTCTATCGGTGGTGAAGAATTTCACGACTTCGCAGGTTCGGTGGTTGTGCATGGGGTTGGGGGCTGGATCGCGCTGGCCGCAGTGATTCTTCTCGGTGCAAGAACGGGGCGCTATACAGCAGACGGCAGAGTGTTATTGGCGCACCCGCCGTCCAGCATTCCATTTCTTGCGCTGGGTGCATGGATTCTCACAGTCGGCTGGTTTGGCTTTAACGTCATGTCCGCTCAGGAGATCGGTGGGATAAGCGGTTTAGTGGCGCTCAACTCTCTGATGGCAATGGTCGGTGGCTTATTGGCGTCGTTGATTGTTGGTCGTAATGATCCGGGCTTTGTTCACAATGGTCCATTGGCAGGCTTAGTGGCGGTATGTGCGGGCTCTGACATTATGCACCCGGGTGGATCGTTAGTCGTGGGTGCGGTTGCCGGTGCTTTGTTTGTCTGGCTATTCACACTCACTCAAAACCGATTAAAAATTGATGATGTACTCGGTGTTTGGCCTCTCCACGGTGTGTGCGGAGCGTGGGGTGGTATTGCTGCCGGTATCTTCGGTGCAGAGCGCTTCGGCGGTCTCGGTGGTGTGTCCGTGGTGTCTCAGGCCATTGGCACAGCGTGCGGTATTGGGTTCGCGATGGCGGCAGGTTTTTTGATCTACGGTATTCTGAAAGCAACAGTGGGTATCAGGCTTACCAAGGAACAGGAATATCACGGCGCTGACCTGAGCATTCACAAGGTATCTGCTTCACCGAAATACGATAGCTAAAAGGCAGCCGGTGATCTCCCGCACTACTGTGTGGATGGTGATGGCACGTTAAGTCTGGCCACAGACACCTGATCATCCCGAAGACCTTGTGCGAGTATATCTGCGGGAATGTCATTGTCTAAGGCTTTTGATGCGGCAAAGCGCGCAGCGGCAGGGCAGGACTGTATGCCGTAGCCGCCTTGACCGGCTAACCAGAAAAAGTTGTCCGCTTTATTGGAATAACCAATAACCGGACACTTATCTGCAACAAAACTTCGCAGCCCTGCCCAGCGACTTACTATGGTTTTAACGTCTATATCAAATGCGGTTTCTATTTGATCAATACATTGTGCTATTTCGAGTTCCTCGGGCTGAACATCGCATGGAGGCATCGGATCTTCATTGGCCGGTGAGATAAGCAAGCGTCCTGCATCGGGCTTGATGTAAAAGCGCTCTTCAATGTCTGCTGTAAGCGGGATTCTATCGAAGCCAGGTATTGCTGGCAGCTCGATGGTTATTGCTGTTCTTCTTTTCGGAGTTAGCCCGATGAGTTCCGCGTCAGCAAGCCTGCCAATTTCATCGGCCCAGGCGCCAGCTGCATTGATGATAGTATGAGCACGATAGGTATCCCGGCTTGTACTAATTTTCCAAATGTTTGCGGTGCGTTGTAGTGAGGATACGCCTGAGTTGAGCGCCAGCGTTCCGTTGGCATGGGTAAATCCGTTGAGATATCCGCGGTGCAAGGTGTGTACGTCTATGTCGCTGGAGGAATTTTCAATTAAACCTGCAGCAGCATAGCCTGTTTTTAATAGCGGACAATGCGCTCGAGTTTGCTCCGCTGTGAGTTTCTCAAGCCCGCTGTTTGTGCCGCACTCCTTGTAGTAGTTTTCCAGTGCCGGTAGCTGGTCCTGTTGTGCAATTAACAGTTCACTGCGCGCTTTTAAAAGTGATGCAGTGCCAAAGGTATCATAAGGGTTTTCAAAAAAATCGCCCGATGCTTTAGTCAGTGCCTGTATAGGCAGTGGACCGTAGCTTGGGATATACATGGCCGCGGAACGGCCGGTGCTGTGGTAGCCTGGTTGACTCTCGCGCTCAAGCATTATCACAGATGCCTGTGAAGCTAACTCCAGTGCCACTGAAGCACCGGCGATTCCAGCGCCTATAACGGCAAAGTCAAACACATTGTTGGTCATAGGGTTTCTCTTGAGGCAGTCAATATCTGCATCTACAGTTCCTTTGTGGCGTTCAATACTGCATCTACGTGATCCGGCACTTTAACTTTTCGCCATTCCTGTTTGAGTACACCATTTGAGTCAATAAGAAATGTTGATCGCTCGATGCCCTCAAACTCTTTGCCGTACATTTTTTTCATTTTCAGAACACCGTACTTACGGCATATATCACCGGACTCATCACTCAACAGCGGAAAATTTAATGCTTGCTTCTGGTGAAATTTTTCGTGGCTTTTCATCGGATCCTGCGAGATCCCCAGAATCGCAGTATTGGCTTTCTTGAACGCGGCCTGTGCGTCCCGGAAGTCCTGGCTTTCGGAGGTACAGCCGGGGGTTGCATCCCGGGGGTAAAAATACACCACTACATTTTGGCCTTTCAGACTGCTGAGACGGATAGTATCTGCTCCGGTTGCAGGCAGGTTAAATGCTGGCGCTGGCTTTCCAATGGCTGTTTTGGTCATAGTGAGTCGTTTGATCAGTCAGTAAAACGTGAAGAAATTTCGCTGTGAAATTTTAGCGTTGCGCGTTACCCTTTTCTAAGGATGTAGCGCAGTAGGTCGGTAGAAGTTTCTGGAAGAAGTGTAAATCGCCAGCGTCTGATCAACAAGCGGCTCAACGCGCTGTGCTACTGTAATGGCTGGTGGCTCACCGGTGGCCAGAACCAGGCCTTGTGTTGTCTCGGGCTGATAATCTATTAAGCAATGTGGGATTGATCGATAAAATGAAAACAACAGGAATTTTGGCAGTACTTTTTAGCCTTACCATTATTGCGAGCTGTGATAGCTCCTCGCCCACAGGTGAAACAGTCTCAGAGCAGGGCAACACAGGTAGTGTGAGTGGGTCGGCTGTTGTATCGTCAGTGAGTTTCTCCGGAGGGCCTGGAAACTATAATTTTTCGGTTACTGTTGAGAGTCCTGATACTGATTGCAATCAGTATGCTGATTGGTGGGAAGTAATAGATTCAGAAGGAACTTTACTTTACCGACGGATACTGGCTCACAGTCATGTGGGTGAGCAGCCGTTTACCCGTAGTGGCGGCCCGGTTAATATTGCGGCAGACCAAGCTGTGATTGTCAGAGCCCACATGAACAATCTTGGCTACGGCACACAGGTATTCAGTGGCAGCGTTGCGCAGGGATTATCGGAATCTTCTATAGATCGTGACTTTGCCGCAGAACTGGAGTCCGCAGCACCTTTGCCAGATGGTTGTGCGTTTTAATACCTTATCGCTGTGGATTTAATAAATGGCTACTTTTAAATCTGCACACCGGGATCAGAGCGTATTGTCAGATGTGGGAAAGGAATGTTCCAGCTCTGTGCTGAGCAGACGGTAATGCAAGTCTGCTGAATCATGCGTTCAACGTTGAAGTAGCTTTTTGCAGCGCTGCTTGCGACTGTTACATAGATTAAGTAATCAAGCGATGATTCGTTGGCTGCACTCAGCTCTACTTGATCAACCCCCGCCATTTTGTTAGCTGTACATTGTTTGCTTCAGAGGCAATGGCGCTATCAACACGGTGCGTGACTTTGTGTTGGGTTAATGATCATATCAGCAGCTTTTTCGGCAATCATAATGGTTGCAGCACAAGTATTTGATGATGTTACCGTGGGCATCACCGAGGCGTCGATGACTCGCAATCCATCTACCCCATGGACTTTCAGGGTGGGGCTGACTACCGCCATTGGATCTGATTCCGGCCCCATCTTGCAACTGCCGCACAGGTGGTAGCCGGTATTGCCTGTATCGCGTGCGAACTGCAGTATTTCGTCATCGGTAACGACATTCTTGCCTGGAACTTCCTCACGCTTGCAGACATCCTTAAATGTTTCCGACTGCATGAAGCTTCTCGCGATTTTTACTCCTGTTATAGCGATCTTCTGGTCACGCTCGTCAACCAGATAATTCGGTTGTACTATAGGTTTATCGTGTATGTCTGCCGAGCTAATTTTTATACTGCCAATACTGTAAGGCCTTTGTTGAGTGAAACCGCAGGTAACAGCCGGAAACTGATCGAGCTCGTAAACACGACCTGGCCGGTAGCTGCCGTGAGTAAATACAAACTGTAAGTCCGGTTTTACGGTGCCTGTGGTATCACCGTTTATTACAGATTCAGAGTGCAGGAATGCATAGGCTATGGAAGGAGTCCAGCTCAGTATACTGGCTTTACCGGCAATCCATTTGATGATCTCTTTTCCAAGACTTAAGCCTCGGCTTTGAATATTTAGCGAGTCAATACCGTTGTGCAATCGGGTGGCAGTGCGTACAAAATAGTGATCCTGAAAATTCTCACCTACACCTGGGAGATTTTTCACAACCGGTATATTCAACGACTGAAGGTAGTCACCGTTGCCTACTCCTGAGCGTTGTAACAGTACCGTTGAATTGACAGTTCCCCCACACAACAGTACTTCGCGTTTGGCGTACACCCGGGTAGTACTGCCTTCTCTATGTATCTCGACACCTATGGCTTTGTTTTGATCGAACAGGATTTTTGTCGCCTGTGTTGCTTTGAGTATGGTGATATTGCCGGTCTTAAGGGCCGGTTTCAGAAATCTATCTGCTACGTTCTCGCGTCTGCCATGATGGATAAACCGCTGATAATAGCCTGTTCCAAATTGTGTTTCTCCGTTGTAGTCATTGTGTGCTGGCGCGCCGGTGCTTGCTGCTACGGTTTGAATAAATCGGTCACACAGCGGGTGTGACTGAGCGGGTCTGCCTATTCGCAATGGTCCGTTAGCGCCACGATATTGTGATTCCGGCGCATCGAATGTTTCTGATTTCCTAAAGTAAGATAGTACCTCGTTATACGACCAGCCAGTGTTTCCAAGGGAAGCCCAGTGATCGAAATCCTGCCTTTGGCCGCGGTTGTAAACCAAGCCGTTGATCGAGGTGGATCCGCCCAGTAACTTACCTTGCGGAAGGTATACGCTACGACTGCCTGTGTTGTTGCCTGCAACGCTATTGAACTGCCACATAAGTGCAGGATTGCCGAGGTTTCGTACAAACCCTGCAGGCACATTGACCATTAGGCGATTGTTATCACCACCTGCCTCAATAACGCCAATAGAGGCGATATTTGCCTCTGCCAGTCTGGCGGCAACAACGGATCCTGCAGCACCACTGCCGATGATCAGATAATCGAAGGATTGTTCTGCCTTTGGTGAGTTCATGCCAATCTACTCATAGTGTAACCTGGGATGCAGGGTGCTCTACTCGCAAGTATTGGTTGACTTTGTAGTCAACGGTTAATTGACTGAGATGAGTGGAGCCGGCGCTTGCAGGGGCTTTGTACAGACTGGTATTGCTTTCCACTTATTTGTTCCCCTCTTTGATTCCTACGCAAACAGTGTAACCCCATAAGCGGTGTACAGTATACTTGTGTCGAGCGGATCTATACAGGTGGTGATATAGTCATGATCGCGACCTGTATTCGTGTTTAATTTTACATTGAGAAAATAGTTAGCATGTCACTTACCTTGGTAATTCTCGCAGCGGGTCGAGGCAGCAGGTTTGGTGGTAATAAGCCTTTTGCCCAGGTTGGACCGAATGGCCAATCCTTGTTTGAATACAGTGTTTTTGATGCAGTACAGGCCGGGTTTGATCACATAGTGTTCGTGGTAAGTGCCGAGCAGAATACGGCACAGTACAGCGACAGGCTTAAAGGCCTGGATGCGAATCTCAAGATTGAGTTTGTTGTACAGAACATGACTGACGGATCTGACTCTGAGAAATTCCGACTGGCCTGTGAGTCCCGTAGTAAGCCCTGGGGGACGGGTCACGCGTTACTTGTGTGCAAGGATAAGATCAACAATCCGTTTGTTGTTATTAACGCAGATGACTACTACGGGCGTATGAATTTTCAACTGATTGGTGAGTATCTGATTGAGAACAAGGCTGATCCTGAAGTTTGTACACTACCCGGGTATCGGTTAGAAAACACGTTGAGTAGCACAGGCGGTGTCAATAGAGGTGTGTGCTCTGTTGATAGC
>CAZQKJ010000208.1:0-6744 GCA_964593315.1 uncultured Granulosicoccaceae bacterium | reverse complement strand
ACTGCCTATTGGACCTGCAGAACCACCGCATTCCTCAAGACGCTTCAACTTCAGCGACTCAATTTGGGCAGTTCCATTTGATTGACTTAAAGTTCTACCGATGCACATCGGCAGCAGAGTCAGTGAGTCTGCGCGAATTTAGCCCGATTGCCTGCCGACCAGACTCGCAACCACGGTATCAGGCGGTGCATTAGCCATGAAATAGTCGACGATTCCCTCAGACAATGCCTTGGCCATTTTGCGCTGATATCGGCCCGAACGCATTTTGCGTTCTTCACGCGGGTTGGACAAGAACGCAGTTTCGACCAGCAGCGAAGGCACATCCGGCGCTCGAAGAATCGCGAATCCGCCCTGCTCTACCGTGGGCTTGTGTAGCGGGCTGATCTTTGACAGGTGCTTAAGCATGACCGAGCCACATTCGATGCTGGTTTCCAGTACTGCATTCTGCGCCAGATCAATCAGCGTTTTACTCAAGTGCTCACCAGAGTCGGCCACATTGATCTCACCGAAAAGTTTATCCGCCTGGTTTTCTGTGCGCGCCAGTAACTCTGCCGCCCGCGAACTTGGCAAGTCAGTTGAGAGAGCATAAACCGATGTGCCATGTGCAGACTTGTCAGGGAAGGCATCAGCGTGGATTGAAAGCAGAAGGTCTGCCCGGCTCTGTCGTGCAAAGTGCACACGATCAGTCAGGGACATGTAGTGATCATCGTCTCTGATCATCACGGGCCTGAAACCCTTTTGTTTGGTCAGCCGCTTGAAAAGTTGCCTGGCCATTTTCAGGGTAATTTCTTTTTCCTGGGTACCGCGATAGCCGAGTGCACCCGGATCCTTACCACCATGCCCGGCGTCAATCGCCACAACTATATCTCTCAGGTCCGCTGCATCAACCGGCTCATCTATCTCTTCTGCCGTGAGCGGAACCATACCCAGATCGACTACCAGGCGCTTGGTATTGGTGCCTTTAAACTGGTATACGCGGCTGCTGACCTTCCCGGGCTTGCCATTAATATCCAGCACGATGCGCAAATCATTGAAGTTGCGCTTGCCGTAGCGGATACGCCGTACCGTCCCGCGAGCCTTCAACTCTTTGGACAATAGTGTAGAAACCCGGCTAGACGCCAGATCAATAACGATCCGGTTAGGGTTCTCAAGGGTAAAGATATTGTGGGTGTCCGGCAGCTGATCGAGGTCAAGATGCAGCTTCATTCGGCCACGATCTTCATGAAATCGCACACCAGTGACCTGTGACTGCTGAGCACCTTCAGCTGCAGCCCCCACAGACACAGCAACGGGCGCAATACAAAGCGCACGTCCTGCAATACTGATAAATTGCCGTCGGGTGTGGATCTTGGAAACTCCGCTGCTGAAATTAAGTTGTAACGTAAAAATTACAAAATTAATTATAGTCTAATCTGATTCATCCCTTTAAATTTAGCAATATAGCCACTTAAGTTAAAGTACTAATGAAGAAATTCCGGGCAGTAGTAACCAGCGCGTAACACTGCGCCAGGGACCGGATTGGCCCGGGTGGATCGACACCACCAGATGTTGTGCCAGACGCTCTATATTGGGTCAGGAGGAATCACGCAGTACCCGAAGCACCCGCGATTCACCATCCCTGTGATCAATAAACACCCGAACATTGGCAAGCCCGGATACGGAAGGCACCCGCTCCGGCCACTCAATCAGCAGAATGTTTTTTGCCTCGAGCAAATCCCGGAATCCGACGTACTCCAGCTCCTCTGCATCTTCCAGACGATAGAGATCAAGGTGGCAAATCTCAGCGCGTTCAGTCGTATACTTTTCAATCAAAGTATAGGTTGGGCTCTTGACCGGACCCGAATACCCACAGGACTGGATAAACCCGCGACTCAGCGTGGTTTTACCTGCACCCAGATCACCCTGCAAAGTAATAACGGCACCGTGCAGTGAACAACTGTCTGTCAGAAGTTCTGCAAGCTCACACCCGGCCGCGTGAGTATCATTTTCGCCGTAGAGAATTTTTTCGTATTGAAGCTGCATACCGCTAATTTTACGAAGAACACACGGTAGCGTCTATTCGTTATAGCCGTACACGCACAACACCCACCGCAACGCACCAGGCATTGCTCTCACTGGCTACTGAACTTTGGCGGGCGGCGTAGTTTATTGACCGAGTTTCGGAGTAAACAGCAAGTCTGTTAATCGATTCGCAGCACTGGCACCTACACCACCGGTTATCTGACTAAGCAATCCCTCTTGCGGGGTAAAATTCACCAGCTTCTCGGCATCAAATAGTTCTCGCGCCACTGACATCTCACTGCCAATACCATCAACCAGGCCGTTTTCCACTGCTTGCTCACCGGTCCAGATCAGCCCACTGAAAATTTCTTCATCATCACTGAGCACATCACCACGGCCTTCACGAACCACCGACTTAAATTGTTCATGAATATCCGCAAGTAATGTCTCCATGTGTGCCACTTCTTCAGGCTTTACCGGAGAAAATGGATCGAGGAAGGCTTTATTATTGCCAGAGGTAATCAATCTTCTTTCTACACCCAGCTTATCCAGCGTACCTACAAACCCGAACCCACCACTGCGCACACCGATGCTGCCAACAAGACTCGCTTTGTCAGCAAAGATTTTGTCTGCAGCAGCTGCAATGTAGTAACCACCAGACGCTGAAATATCTTCTATGACAGCATAAAGCGGGATATCTTCATGTTCTGCGCGCAAGCGTCTGACTTCATCGAACACGCGTCCCGACTGAACCGGGCTCCCACCCGGGCTGTTGATTCGCAGAATGACACCTTTAGTGCCTTTGTGTTCAAAAGCCGCTTTAACCCCTGCCACAATGCGGTTTGCGCTGGCTGCCTGATCTGATGCAATCGGACCTTTAACATCGACGATCGCTGTATGACCTTCGGGCTCACTGAATGAAAAATTGAACAATCCATTTCTGCTAGCCAACAACAAAGCGACGGCCACGTAGATAAAACCCAGGGACTTGAAAAACACACCCCAACGTCGAGCGCGGCGCTGTTCTTTGACTGACTCAGTAGCAATTTTTTCAATGACACTGCGTTCCCAGTCGCGGCCATTTGTCGATCCGCGACCAAAACCTCGGCCAAAACCACGGCCAGAACCACTGCCGGAACCACTTCCAGAACCGCTGCCTGACCGTACCCGCTCGCCGCTGTTCCAGCGCTGCTCGTTATTCATACACACTGCCTTGATAAAATTGAAAACACCGCAACACCATCGTGGGGGCAACAGTTGGCGATGGTTGCAACTGCTGTACCTTAGAAAACCAAAACGAGACCGCTACTGCGGCACAGCCCGACGGTTGCCGTTACTCGGCGTTCAGCACATCCAGCCATTCCGGATCAAATGCCGCACTGAATTTTCTGCAATCGCCATCGCTTGAAACCTGTGCTTCGGTATCCCCTTGATCGTTATGTACAGACTTATCGCCGAGTTCGGGAAATTCGATCGACCGGGCATGGAGAAACATTCTTTTAACGCCCCGGGATCGCTGTTGGCGATTAATCTTTTCCCGGCCATACCGTTCATCACCCAACACAGGATGGCCGATAGACGCACCGTGCACCCTAATTTGATGGGTACGGCCAGTCTCAATTTCAATGTCAGCAAGCGTAAAATGAGGCCCAACCGTGCGGCTATGGAAGTGAGAAATAGCCTCTTTGCCATCTTGCGTGTCTATGATTACGCGGTTCTCGTTGGGTGTCGGGTGAGTCTTAAGCAGCCGTGCTGTGACGGTTCTGGATTTTTTTAGAGCCCCGCATAACAAAGCCGCATAGTGTTTGGAAACACGTCGCTCTTTCATACACTGTTGAAAATGCACCGAGGCAACACGACTGCGCGCCAAAACCATGACTCCGCTGGTAGATTTATCCAGCCGATGAACAAGACTGATCGATTTTTCTTCAAACAATTCTATGACTGCGTCAATCACACCGAACTCCAGGCCGGTTCCACCGTGGGATGCAATTCCGGCAGGCTTATTGATAACAATCCAGTGTGGCTCTTCCGCAATAATGGAGCTGCGCAATGCCTCGATAACAGATTTGGGCACACGCGCCGCCTGGCGTTCCGGTACGGTTACCGGGGGAATTCGTACAGAATCCCCCTCACTGAGCCTGAATGCAGGCTTGATTCTGCCTTTGTTGACTCGTACCTGACCGGTTCGCAACAAACGGTAAACCAGACTTCTCGGTACGGTTTTAAACACCGAGATCAGAAAGTTATCGATTCTCTGGCCATCGTTATCAGGGCCAATCTCGATATGGCGGACCGAAGGTCGTTTTGCGTTTCCGGTATCCGGTGTGCCAGCTCCCCTGTTGGGTAGACCACCATTCGGGTTTCGGGAGTGTTCCAAGTTCTATGGCTACGTTGCGAGCTTCAGATTTAAGGGTACGCGAGAGCGCAGGAGAATGTCGCTGCTGGATTGAAGATACGGTGATTGACTGCTATATTACATTACAAGAGTGGACGATGATCCAACAAACAGAAAATTCTCCCTCCCTGGATACACCGAGTAGGATACACCGAGTAACAAATTAGCAGTAACCGTATTCCAAGAAATATCCATAATTACGTAAAACCGAATTTCCAGCAGTAAAACGGTTCACAACCGAATAGCAACACCAGATATACAGAACAAATGATCGCACTATCCGGATTTACAACATCCGGGTATCTCCCGCCCCGGGAAGGACTGCAGTCTGAGCGCCACCACGGCTTAAAGCCCATGGTTCCGCCAAAGACCTATCCAGAAGTTCGAGCCAAAGTGCCAAAGCACGGCCAGGATTTCATTGCCGCTATAGAGCTGCAGGGGCGGCCATGTAAGACCAAATTTTGTTCGGCACGATTTTAATATTAGATATACAAACTGCTGACAGCAGATAACACTCCTAAACACAGGGAATAACTTTCTCCAGATATAAAATAGCGAGATGACAAAAAACTGTTAAGCAGTTTCTATTGAACGTGCCGTCGCACAACCGGACGATAACTTCAATGAAACGAATGCTTGTAAACGCTACCCAACCCGAAGAATTGCGGGTTGCCATAGTGGATGGGCAAAAACTAGACAACCTCGACATAGAGCACAAATCACGGGAACAAAAAAAATCCAACATATACAAGGCAAAGATCACACGGATAGAACCAAGTCTTGAAGCAGCCTTTGTAGACTACGGTGCAGACCGCCACGGCTTTCTGCCGTTTAAAGAAGTTGCGAAAGAGTACATTGCAGAGTCAGCCAGAAAAGATGGCGGCAGACCCAATGTAAAAGCCGGTATCAAAGAAGGCCAGGAAATCCTGGTCCAGATTGAAAAGGAAGAGCGCGGTAATAAAGGTGCCGCCCTGACGACTTTTGCCAGTCTGGCCGGTCGATTTTTAGTACTCATGCCAAACAATCCGCGTGCTGGTGGCGTATCACGTCGCATCGAAGGCGAAGAACGCACTGATCTTAAATCGGCAATGAACGATCTCGAGATCCCCGACGGTATGGGTATCATTGTCCGCACCGCAGGTGTTGGCCGATCCACTGAAGAACTGCAATGGGATCTCGACTACCAGGTGAAAATCTGGGAGGCAATCCAGAGCGCCGGTGAAAGCGCCAAACCATCTTCACTTATCTACCAGGAAAGCAACGTCATCGTACGTGCACTGCGCGATTACTTCCGCGGTGACATTGGTGAAATTCTGGTCGATGAGCCCGAAGTATTTAATCAGGCACAGACTTTCATGTCGCAGTACATGCCACAAAACATTCGCAAGCTGAAAATGTACAGCGATGATGTGCCTCTGTTTAATCGCTATCAAATAGAAGGACAGATCGAATCTGCCTTTCAGCGCGAAGTGCGTCTGCCCTCTGGTGGCGCTATTGTTATTGATCACACGGAAGCATTGATATCAATCGATATCAACTCGGCGCGCGCCACCAAAGGCAGCGATATCGAAGAAACAGCAACCAACACCAACCTTGAAGCCTGTGATGAAATTGGTCGGCAGCTAAGACTGCGTGATCTCGGCGGACTGGTAGTTATCGACTTCATCGATATGATGGTGTCCAAGAATCAGCGCCAGGTTGAAAACCGTTTGCGCGAAGTAGCAAAGATTGACCGCGCACGAGTACAGATCGGTCGCATCTCACGCTTTGGCCTGATGGAAATGTCGCGCCAGCGATTGCGTCCATCACTGGGCGAGAGTGCAGAAATCGTCTGTCCGCGATGTGTCGGCCAGGGCACAATCAGAACCGTAGAATCATTGGCACTACAACTGGTGCGTCTGTTTGAAGAAGAGTCTTTGAAAGAAAACACCGGTCGCGTGCTTATCAAAATGCCAGTGCCCGTTGCCACTTATCTGCTGAATGAAAAACGCGAGGCTATTCGTGAGATTGAAGAGCGCAACAACGCAGTAGCACTGCTGGTACCAGATACCAACCTCGATACACCTCACTACGAAATCGAGAGAATCCGCACTTCTGAAACAGACCATCAGTCGCACCAGCTGAAAAGCCATGAGTTGGCAGAAGTGCCTACCACTACCTACACACCAGCTGCAGACAAAGCAGAAGTCATTCAATCTGAAACTGCAGCAGTACAAACCGTTGCACCACCTTCACCTATTCCGCAACCAGCTGCAGCGCAAGCCGTCAGTGCAACCAAATCTTCCGGTGGAATCATTAATCGGGTGATGTCGTTCTTCTCATCTGAGCCCGCACCGACTGAAGAG
>CAZQKJ010000207.1:0-6750 GCA_964593315.1 uncultured Granulosicoccaceae bacterium | reverse complement strand
CTGTTCCATGTTTTTCACGCTGTAGTTTTTTCGCCTGGCGCACCCAACCATCACGGCGAATTCGACCGGGAAACTGAGGTATCTGCTCCTGTAGCTCGTCAACACCATTCTTGTCGAGAGATGCAACCTGCTGAAAGTAATAGATGCCTGACTTGTGTAATAATTTTTCCAGTACCGGACCGACACCTTTAATCTCTGTCAGATCATCACGCTCTTTTTTCGAAGGCGCACGTTCCGGTATTGACCAGCCATCGGGTTTATATGCAGTATCAGGGGCTTTAGTCTCCTGATGATCATTATCGGATGAGTTGATCTCCTGCACAGACAACGTGCTTTCTTCTGTTTCAAGCTTGGTGCTATCTTCAGAAACCAGGTTTTCAGGCAGCACACTCGCGATGGGTGGTGCTTCACGGCTCTCTTGCAATTCCAGCTGCCGTTTCAGATTTGCCACTTGTGTATCCAGAGACTCGATCTGCTGCTGGTGCTGATCAACACTGATCATCTCAATCGCTTGCGACTGATCCTCATCCTGCGATTCCAGCCTGGCCTTTAATTCTGCTATTTCCTTATCTTTGTCTTCAGAGAGTTGTTGCGTCTCACTATTTACGCGCTGTTGGTCACTGTAATCTGCCTGGAGTTTGGCATGATTTACTTCCAGTTCGCTCAAGTCGTTTTGTATCAATACGCTTTGAGGCTCTAACTGCTCATACTTTTGCCGCCACTCAGAGTCATCCGAGTGGTTGCGAAGTCTTGTTTCAAATTTTTCACGGTCATTCTTCGCGTTCAGCAAGGCTAGCTCTGCCTCACGCTTCTCTGTCCGCTGCTGTTCGAGTTGTGTCTGCAGATTATCAATTTCCTTATTCAGCTTCTGCTTTTCATCGTCGCTAAACTCAGGTCGAGTATCGATAATAAAGCCCGGTGCCTCAGTAGAGATTTCATCATTTTGTGTGGAACTTTCAAGCTCCTGTACCCGCTCACTCAATCCATCAAATTCGTTCTGAAGCGTCTCGAGCTCAGCGACTGCAGTGTCTCTCTCGCCAATCAGCACAATATTGGCTTGCTCAAGTTCATCTATGTTCGAAGCACTTGGTGAGGTGGCCTGCTCGTCGACTGCCATCATTCCTTCATCAGTTTGATGAACGATAACCCCTGCATCAGATGCCAGTTGATCTGATTCACCTGGTTGTTTGTGTTTCCACATCAGCCAGCCAAATAAAGCACCTAACCCAAAAGCGATCAGCAGAGGAATAAAAATATCCCAAAGTACCCACGCCATAACTGTATCCCGTTTTTATGTTTATTGTTGTATCCGGAAAACCAGCTCAGTTTTCAGGACGTGTTAAGACAGAGAAATGTACACGGCGATTCGCTTGCCGCCCCTCTGCTGTATCGTTGGATTCAATGGGTTGACGATGCCCGTATCCGACCGCTATCAATCGACTACCATCAATGTTGCTTTGCGCCAGATAACTTCTTACTGCGTTAGCTCGGCTTTGGCCAAGCTGTTCGTTAATATTTGAACGACCAACGTTGTCTGTGTGACCTTCAATTTCAACCAATAAACTGTCGTGCGTTGCAATCTGTTTGGCTACCTTATCCAGTGTTTGTTTGGCACTGTCACTCAATTCTGAATTGCCGCTGGTAAATACCACGGAGTCACGCACTTCATCGATTAATCGATCTAGCTGGGTCTGCAACTCCTGTGCATCGTTTGACGCCAGTTGCACATTGATATTCTCTGTGACTGTCAGACCAGCACTCTTTGCACCACTTACGGATGAGCTCAGATAGTCCTTTATCGCATCACTGCCAGTCTGGGCATCAACCACAAGCTCTGTGCCTTTAAGACGTATTTTCCCGTTTATACCAGGAGCAAAGCGAGCAATAATTGCAGCGACACTTTCAATGTGGACAACATGATCAGAGTAGCTTGAGAGTGACCCGTCTATTGCCAACTGATCAACCACATTGCGCGCACCGACTGCTTCACCGGCGGAAAACACCAGTCGCTTGCGCTGATTCTCATCACGAACTGATCCATTAAGGGTGATTGTTTCACCGTTCGCCACTACCGATAAGTCAAGCTGGCTCTGTCCAAAAATATCAACTCCGCCTGTGATAGACAGGTTTTGAATATTGACAGCGGCCGCTCTTTCTATTGCCTGTGCACTGTGTTTGTCACTGGCGGTGATTCGATAGTACAAATCAGCCTCACTCAACTTAACTTCGGTTCGTTTTATTTTCTCAGGGCCTGTATTTCTGAGAATACTGGACAGCAAATCGATTCTTGCTTTTACAGATGCGGTGGGAAGCTCTCCATTGACTTCCAGGTTATCAGTAATGTTGTCGACCCCGGACTCGATGGCAGCACTCACTATTTGAGTCCGTTGCGCTTCATCCTGTACCACACCGTCGATAATCATGAACAGGTTATCACCACGGATTGCGACAGACATGGGTTCATCTGTCGGCAATACCCCACCGGTCTCGACATCTAACCTCAAGTGGCGGATCCCCTCAGCAAACACTGTTGATGATGGCTTTTCCGAACCTCTCAGCACACTGGCAAGCTGCTCAAAGCTCACGTTGTCCGGTAAAAACCCGCGCACCGTCAGATCGCGATAGTTCCAGTCCAGTTCCAAACTGCCAGGGTTAATACCCGCCTGCACCAGACGCTGTTTGGACTGTGTATCCAGCTTCTGTTGAATAGCAGGGGCTACCAGCAGAACCGTCAAAGCGAATAATAAAGCGAATCCGGCACAGATCCACAGCAGCACCCGTCCGCCCTGCCAGGGCAAGTCAGTGCTGTCATGAGGCGTTCTTTTATTTTCCATGACTCCCGTCATGGTAGGGTTCTGCATAATATTCAACCAGTTTGTCTGCTTACGCGACGCTTCGCACCTCGCCATGGGTTCAGTACGCTACCCGCTACTGTAATGCCGGTGTTGTTTTGTGAACCATTACTTATAGGTTACTGTTGCAGCCAGTCCATTATTAACAACCGTACAACCACGTACCAAGTCGTCGTAAGACCGCACAATCTAACTGTGTCGGTGCACTGGAGAACCCTACATTGCAATATACGAATCATCCGTCAAACACACTTTTTAACCAATCAGGAAAGCTCGGATGTCTGGCTGTAGTCGGTTTGCTGTTGTTAACAATCATCGTGACCGTCGGGGCCACGGTATGGGTAATTCAGAGCCAGTTGTTTGCTAAAAACTTCAAACCCGTGCAGCTCGATGTCCAAGAGCAGCAGACACTGGAGCTTAAACTCGATGCACTGGCAGATCCGGCGGTCGATCGGCCATCAGCCTTTTCAGAACTAAGCCAAAGTACGTCAACCGAAGCGGCATCGGATGGCGGTTCTGATTCCGACCAGCTCGCAAACAGAATTGACACTGAACAATCTGAAAATGGTCAGATTCAACCCGAACTCTATGTGGAAGATGACAGCAAAAGGCGTATAGAACTGACCGAACGCGAATTAAATGCACTACTGGCGGAAAATACAGATCTCGCAGAACAGCTGGTAGTCAACCTGAGCGATAACGTTGCGAGCATCAAGCTGCTGGTAGATGTCGATCCGGATTTTCCATTTTTTGGTGGTAAAACCTTAAAAGTCAGCGGCGGAACAGAGCTCTCCTATGAGAACAATCGTCCGGTTATCATCATGAAAGGAGTCAGTGTTTGGGGTGTACCGATTCCTAACGCCTGGCTGGGCGGACTTAAAAACATTGATCTGGTACGAGAGTTCGGCGGAGGCGATGGCTTCTGGAAGTCGCTGGCTGACGGCATCGAGGATATAAGAGTCCAGGAAGGCAAGTTACTCATACAGCTGGCGGAGTAGCGAAAATATATCGCGTATCACAGCCCCTGTGCTTGAGTGTCACAGACCATCGAATAGTATGCTGGAAATTAAATCAATAAACTTTTAATTGGAAGTTCAGGCAGCGTGCGTAAATAAAGATACCCGCCAATGGAAACGGTAACAGTATGCCTCACAGATTTAAATGCAATAGTAGAACTCGTCCTGAAAAACCTCGGCCTGAATGAGAAAGAACGGACCATCGTGCGTGAAGTATTGATGTACGCCGAAATGCGAGGTAGCGATCAGGGATTGATAAAAATAAAAGAAAGAACCGTATTACCAGACGCCGATTGCACAGACTTGAAGGTGGATGTTAAATCGCCCTCAATAGCGACAATTGATGGCGGCGGCCATACCGGAATGCTGGTTCTGAATGAGGCTGTACTCGCAGCAGAAAAACTGGTTGCACAAACCGGTATAGCACTCGTATCCACTTTCAACACGCGCTCATCTACCGGATCTATCAGTTACTACGCAACCAAACTGGCTAAGTCCGGAATGGTTGCAATGGTACTCGCAGGCTCGCCAAAGGTAATGGCTATGCACGGTGGAGTCGATCCGGTTTTCGGCACCAACCCGATAGCAGTGGCAATACCCACCACTGATGAACCCTTGGTACTCGATATGGCCACGGCAGCTGTCACCTGGTTCTCGGTGATCAACGCACGCAATAACAATCAAGAACTGCCTGAAGGTACAGCACTGGACAACCAGGGTAACCCGACAACTGATCCGGTTGCAGCTATGCAGGGCGCTCTTAGATCATTTGGCGGGGCTAAGGGGTCGGGCCTTGCGCTGATGTTTGAAATGCTTTCAAGCGTGCTGGGTAGTGCATCGATCGTGGGCGACTCGAAAGACAACCGAGGCAATACGATCATTGCGATCAACCCGGACCTGGTAAATGAAGGATTCAAACAACGTGCATCGGAGTTGGTGATAAGACTAAAGTCTTCTTGTCCCGAGAACCCTGATCAGGACATTCGATTGCCCGGTGAAAAAAGTACCGCAAGGGCTAACAAATGTCTCAAAGAAAACAGCATAAGCATCGATGCAGCTTTGCACCGGCACCTGCTTGCACTGGCAAGTACAAACACATAAATGACCTGTGCTGTGGACGTGTTCCGCAGCACCTGGCCTGTCCGAACAAACTGGCTAGAGATCACTCCAGAAGCCTGCGGGCTGTACCGATCCAATAACCACTTGTTGCGAGTTATGTATCGGCGGACAGAACCAACCTGACAGCAGTTCATACTGCTTCGCACTGATTAACCCGAGATGCCGTAAGGTCGCACCCAGTATTGCTTCGGCTCCGCGGGTAGCACCGTCATCGGTTTTGAGTGCAATCACAACACCTGCCTTCGCAGCGACGGAAATAAACACGCCTTCAGCACCGGTCTTAACCAACAGGTTGTCTACCCCTTGCATCGCGGCAGTACAGCAGCGATCAGAGCCCGCCACAAGCTGCGGGTGAGCACGCATTGCAGAAGCAACTCTGGCCGCCGCCTTTGCTCTTTTACTATTGTCGCGGTTCTGAGTGCAAAACAAAACAAACGCTCTGGCAAATGCAATCAATGGCAGTGCAACCGCAGGCAATCCACAGCCATCTCGGTCCCAGGGCATATCAAATATATTAACTCCACTGAGCTCGGACAGAACCTCCATCCACTGTCTTTGCGACACATGATCATAATCGGAATATCCCGCCAGTGATTCTTCAAGAAAGGCTGACATCGTCAACATACCGGTATGTTTGCCCGAGCAATTGTGCAATTCACGACTGGCCTCTCCACCAGAACGCAAGTGAGCGTGTGCAGACTCCTTGTGCAACGGCAAAGAAGGACCACACTCAAGTTGAGCCGGTGTGAATCCGACGCGCTGCATCCAGTTCGATAACACTTGCATATGCACGGGTTCTCCCGAGTGCGAGGCACAGGCCAGGGCCAGTTCCTGATCTGTCATTGCATACTGATCAATAGCGCCAGACTCAACCAGAGGCAACACCTGCAACGGCTTTAACGATGAGCGCGGAAACACCAATGCGTCAATATCACCGACCGACAAGAGTGTTTCACCCTGAGCATTGAGGGCCACCACTGCACCCCGATGAACTGACTCGATTGATTGATTGCGTAAGACTTCTACCAATATCGGATTCAAAGCGGTTCCTGATTAATCACAAGGGACACAAACGGCTTGATAGAAATATATAAGATGAAGACAACCGCCAGCAGCGCGAGAACCACGGAAATCGGATTGGCCATTGCTCTGTGTATAAAGGTTTCACGGTCTCCGCTGTGCTCTCTTTCTGCATACTCCGCACGAACCCGTGCCACCCTTCGTTGCTGGTAATCGTTCAAAAGCGCGACTGCTTTGTGCTCCTGCGATTCATCTCGAAGCCATATTGCCGGGAACGATATCTGGAATTTGCCCGCCGAAGTTTCGTACCAATCTATAGCGTTTTCGTCGAGCAGCTGGCGCACATCCTCGGCTTCTTCAGCAGGCACCTGGCGCAATCGGAAGAGTATTTTTGCCATGACATTAACCTTGAGAATCAGAACTGAGAGTCGGTGAAGTAATAATCAGCGAGATGTCGCCGAAAAGAAACGAATATATTCATAAAGCGCCATTTATATGTCATAATTTACTGAACAACCGGGTTAAGTAACAATTTTTGTGTGTTTTTCTGGTCCGTTCCGTGCATTATGACCCTTCCGGAAAGCATCGGCTGCGCTTGCTAATTGTGAGCGAAAGCCGCGTGTATATGTGCGTATGAAACGCGAAACCTGGCCCGACACACACCAACACTGGATTGCTGAAAACTCCTAGTGAAAGACTTTAACGCCAATCAGCCCTCGGATTGTGAGCAACAGATATCCGAC
>CAZQKJ010000206.1:0-6829 GCA_964593315.1 uncultured Granulosicoccaceae bacterium | reverse complement strand
CAGACGGCCCGTTCAATGACTTTAACGGGGTGGTAGAAGAAGTGAATTTTGAAAAGAACAAATTACTGGTTGCGGTGCAGATCTTTGGTCGCTCGACACCAGTAGAACTTGAATTCAGTCAGGTCGAAAAAGCCTGATCGAGTAATTATTAACGGTCCAACGATCGGGGAGCTTACTTAAATGTTGAGCGTTTGCACCCGAGGGAGAAATTAATGGCCAGAAAAATAGAAGCATACATAAAGCTGCAGGTGCCCGCCGGGCAAGCTAACCCGAGTCCTCCAGTGGGGCCGGCGCTGGGTCAGCACGGTGTTAACATCATGGAGTTCTGTAAGGCTTTCAACGCAGCCACTCAGCAGCTCGAGCAGGGTGCACCGGTTCCGGTAACAATTACCGTCTATAACGACCGGTCATTCTCTTATGAGATGAAGACGCCACCAGCGTCTTATCTGTTAAAGAAAGCGGCGGGTCTTAAGAAAGGCAGCGGTGAACCTAACACCAATAAAGTTGGCAAGGTAACCCGTGCCCAGCTTGAAGAAATAGTTAAGGCAAAAGAAGCTGACTTAACTGCAGCTGATATGGATGCAGCCGTCAGAACAATTGCTGGTAGCGCCCGTAGTATGGGCCTTGAAGTGGAGGGTCTCTAGATGGCTAAGCTATCCAAGCGCGCGAAGTTGATTGCTGAAAAAATCGATCCGCAAAAAACCTATGAAGCAGTTGAAGCGTTAACACTGCTGAAAGAAGTATCGTCTGTTAAGTTCGATGAAACCGTCGACGTCTGTATCAACCTTGGTGTTGATGCACGGAAATCGGATCAAGTTGTTCGCGGTTCTACGGTATTGCCTAACGGCACCGGCCGTACCACTCGAGTGGCGGTTTTTGCACAGGGTGATGCTGCGGAGAAAGCCAAAGAAGCGGGTGCAGATATTGTCGGCTTTGAAGATCTCGCAGAGTCAATCAAGGGTGGCAATCTGGATTTTGATGTGGTCATTGCCTCTCCAGACGCAATGCGAGTTGTGGGTGCGCTGGGAACGGTTCTCGGTCCTCGTGGTTTGATGCCAAATCCGAAGGTCGGCACGGTAACCCCTGATGTGGTGACAGCGGTTAAGAACGCCAAGGCGGGCCAGGTGCAATTCCGTACCGATAAGGCAGGCATTATCCACTGCCCGATTGGCAAGGTAGCTTTTGAGCCGCAAGCGCTGGCTGAAAATCTAAAAAGCCTGGTGGCGGAACTGGTTAAATCGAAGCCATCTTCAGCCAAAGGTGTATACCTGGGTAAGGCGACTGTGACGTCAACCATGGGTCCTGGTCTTAATATCGACCTGAGTCCGCTCGCGCCTTAAGCAGATTAACTGCTGATCCTTCTCCTATTGAGTGGGATCAGCATTAAGTATTACGGCAACTGATTGATTGGTTGCTGTTGAAAGACTTTGAGTGAATCCACCGTTAAGGGGCTTCACGTCAAAGACCGCAGGTGCAGCTTGCTGCTTAATTGCCTGCGCAGACGAGCCGGATGATTGATTTTTAGTTATTCGGATTTTTAATGAAACGGAGAGTCTTACGGCCCTCCAACAAGGTGCTCTATGGCTTTAACTCGACAAGAGAAAGAAGCGGTGGTTGCTGAAGTAGCAGACGTTGCATCGTCTGCTCATTCCGCAGTTGCAGCCGAGTACCGGGGTATCACGGTTACCGATCTCACTGCTTTGCGTGTGAAAGCGCGTTCAAATGGTGTGTATCTGCGAGTGGTTAAGAATCGTTTAGCCAAGATTGCAGTAGAAGGTACCGAGTTTGAGTGTATGAAGGACGGCATGGTCGGACCTTTGATCTTCGGCTTTTCGCAGGAAGATCCAGGTTCAGCTGCCCGACTTTTTCGCGATTTTGCCAAAGAGAACGACAAGCTGGTAGTCACCATGGCAGCAGTAGGTGGTGAAAAGCTTGAAGCTTCTCAGATTGGCAAGTTGGCAGATCTGCCGACTCGCGATGAGGCGATTGCAATGCTGATGTCTGTTATGAAGGCACCGGTTGGCAAGCTGGCTCGTACACTGAATGAAGTCCCTGGTAAGTTGGTTCGAACCGTCGACGCAGTGCGCGTCTCCAAAGGTTAGAAACTGTTGAACAAGCAACTTATTTTTATAAACTCACTCAAATTTGCACAAATTACTTGCCTAAACAGCAAGGTGCGACTAACTGATTCAGGAGTAACTGAATAATGTCTAAAGAAGAAATACTAGAATCGATCTCCAACATGTCTGTGATGGAAGTAGTTGAACTCATCAGCGATATGGAAGAAAAATTTGGTGTTACAGCGGCTGCAGCCGTAGCGGCAGCTCCAGCTGCTGGTGGTGGCGACGGTGGCGGTGCTGCTGAAGAGAAGACCGAGTTTGATGTGGTACTGGCTAGCATGGGCGATAACAAAGTTGGCGTCATTAAGGCAGTACGTGGCATCACAGGTCTTGGTCTGAAAGAAGCCAAAGCACTGGTTGAAAGTGCTCCTGCTCCTGTTAAGGAAGCAGCACCGAAAGAAGAAGCCGAAGAAGCGAAGAAGACACTTGAAGAGGCCGGCGCGACGGTTGAACTTAAGTAAGAGTTGTAACAGCTGCCGTAAGGCAGCAAAGGGAATGGCTGGCACTTTTGAAGTGCCGGCCTTTTCCTGTCTCTGACAAACAGAGCGTCGAATAGAACACTGTAACCGTTCTATAAAGGCGTGGTGTGGTTACAAAATTTGTGGGTAAACAGGAACCTCGATGACCTATTCCTTCACCGAAAAAAAGCGTATCAGGAAAGACTTTGGCAAGCGTCAATCTATTCTTGAGGTGCCTTATCTTCTAAAGACACAGCTAGATTCGTACCGATCTTTTCTACAAAAAGATAAAGAAGGCGACGAACTTGAAGATAAAGGCCTGCATGGCGCATTTAAATCGGTAATGCCCATTGTCAGCTACGCTGGCAATGTAGAACTTCAATATGTGAAGTATCGACTGGGTAAGCCTCCATTCACTGAACGCGAATGTAGCATCCGCGGACTCACTTATGCAGCACCTTTGCGCGTACTGTGCCGACTTGTCATCTATGACAAAGCCTCTGGCGATAATCGCGTAGTTAAAGATATTAAAGAACAGGAAGTTTATATGGGTGAGTTGCCATTAATGACTGGCAACGGCACTTTTATTATTAACGGAACCGAGCGAGTGATTGTCTCGCAGTTACATCGTAGCCCGGGTGTGTTCTTTGACCATGATCGTGGCAAGACGCATTCATCCGGTAAGCTTTTGCACTCTGCACGTGTAATTCCTTACCGTGGTTCATGGCTCGACTTTGAGTTCGATGCAAAAGACTGCGTGTTCACACGTATCGACCGACGCCGCAAATTACCGGCATCGATTATTCTGCGTGCGCTTGGTTACAGCACAGAAGAAATTCTCGAAGCCTTCTTCGAGATGCAGATCGTCACCATGACCAAAGCCAAGATTCAATTTGAGCTTGTGCCCTCTCGTCTGCGCGGTGAAACCCTTGTTTTTGATCTTATGGATGGCAAGAAAGTGATCTGTGAGGCTGGCCGCCGCGTTAATGCCAAGCATGTGCGTCAGCTTGAGAAAGCAGGTGTTAGCAAGGTTGAAGTGCCAGACGAATTTTTGATCGGTAAAGTACTGGCGCATGATCTGATCGATAAGGAAACCGGTGAAGCTTTCGAGAATTTGAAAGCCAATGATGAGATTACCGAAGAAAATATCGAAAAGCTTCTTGAAGTACGGCCCAAGGAAGTGAAGTTTATCTTCACAAACGACCTTGACCGTGGTCCGTATATCTCAAAGACCATCGGTATAGACCAAACCAGCAACCAGTTGGAAGCGCAGGTTGAGATCTATCGCATGATGCGTCCTGGTGAGCCACCTACTAAAGAAGCGGCGCAAACGCTTTTCAACAACCTGTTCTTCACTGAAGACCGCTACGATCTCTCAGCGGTAGGTCGTATGAAGTTTAACCGTCGTCTTGGGCGTGATGAAATAACTGGCCCCGGTATTCTTGATAAAGACGATATCCTCAGTGTGCTGCAATGTCTGATTGATATTCGTAACGGCAAGGGCATGGTTGATGATATCGATCACCTGGGTAACCGTCGTATTCGAAGTGTTGGCGAGATGGCGGAAAATGTTTTCCGTGTGGGCCTTGTACGTGTCGAGCGTGCGGTGCGCGAACGTTTGGGTATGGTTGAAAGTGAAGGCTTGATGCCTCAGGACATTATCAACGCCAAGCCAATTGCAGCGGCTATAAAAGAGTTCTTTGGTTCAAGCCAGTTGTCGCAGTTTATGGATCAGAACAATCCACTGTCAGAGGTGACTCACAAGCGTCGTGTTTCAGCGTTGGGCCCTGGTGGTCTGACCCGAGAGCGTGCAGGATTTGAAGTGCGTGATGTACACCCCACTCACTACGGACGCGTTTGTCCTATTGAAACGCCGGAAGGACCCAACATTGGTCTGATCAACTCACTGGCGGTTTACGCACAAACCAATCGCTACGGATTTCTTGAAACACCTTACCGTAAAGTGGTTGATGGCAAGATTCAGGATGAAGTTGAATACTTATCTGCGATCGAAGAAGGCAATTACGTTATTGCTCAGGCCAATGCTGCGCTGGATGAATCTGGTTCACTGACTGATGAGCTGGTCTCTTGTCGATTTGCTAATGAATTCTCTATGTCTCCGCCGGATAAGGTTGAGTTCATGGATGTATCACCAAAGCAGATCGTATCTGTTGCGGCGTCAATGATTCCGTTCCTTGAGCACGATGATGCGAACCGTGCATTGATGGGTTCGAACATGCAACGCCAGGCAGTACCAACTTTGCGTGCAGAGAAGCCATTGGTTGGAACTGGTATGGAGAGAACAGTTGCTGTTGACTCCGGTGCAACTGTTGTTGCTGTGCGTGGTGGTTCAGTGGATTCGGTAGATGCGGGGCGTATTGTTGTACGTTCCAACGATGACGAAGCCGCGCAGGGTGAGACCGGCGTCGATATCTATACGCTTACCAAGTACACGCGTTCAAATCAGAACACTTGTATGAACCAGCGACCACTGGTGAAGCCCGGAGACGTCATCGCGCGCGGTGATGTGCTGGCTGACGGCCCGAGTACAGACATGGGTGAGCTTGCCCTGGGGCAAAACATGCTGATCGCATTCATGCCGTGGAACGGCTACAACTTTGAAGATTCGATTCTTATCTCGGAGCGTGTGGTACAGGAAGATCGATTTACCACTATTCACATTGAAGAGCTCAACTGTGTGGCTCGAGATACCAAGCTCGGGCCTGAAGAGATCTCTGCAGATATTCCGAATGTATCAGAAGGATTGCTATCCAAGCTTGATGAATCAGGTGTGGTCTACGTTGGTGCCGAGGTAAAGCCCAACGATATTCTTGTCGGTAAAGTGACACCGAAAGGTGAAACCCAACTGACACCGGAAGAGAAACTTCTGCGTGCGATTTTTGGTGAGAAGGCGTCTGATGTTAAAGACACTTCTCTACGAGTACCACCAGGTATGGATGGTACTGTGATCGATGTTCGTGTCTTCACTCGCGACGGTGTTGAGAAAGATGCCCGTGCTCTGCAGGTAGAGCGTGAAGAACTCAAGCAAGTACGAAAAGATCTTGATGACGAACTGCGTATCGTTGAAGACGATGTATTTGCTCGTATCGAGAAAATGATTGTCGGTCAGGAAGCTGATAAAGGTCCTAACGGTCTATCCAAAGGGACTGTTGTCAGTAAAGACTACCTCGATGATCTGGAGCGCGACTCCTGGCTGAACATCAGCATGTCCAAAGAAGAGCTGAACATTCAGCTTGAAAAGATGAACACTCAGATCAATGAACAGCGCGAACAATTTGAACAGCGTTTTGTTGAACAAAAGGAAAAGATCACATCCGGTGACGAACTGGCACCAGGTGTTCTTAAGATGGTTAAGGTGTACCTTGCAGTTAAACGTCGCCTGCAACCGGGTGACAAGATGGCAGGTCGTCACGGTAACAAGGGTGTGATCTCGATGATCGTACCGGTTGAAGATATGCCGTATGACGAGCATGGCCGACCGGTTGATGTGGCGCTTAACCCGCTGGGTGTACCGTCGCGAATGAATGTCGGGCAGGTTCTTGAAACTCACCTTGGCTGGGCTGCCAAAGGCATCGGGCATCGCATCTCTGCAATGCTTGACGCACAGAAAGCGGTAGGCGACATCAGAGAATTCCTCGATAAAGTGTACAACCACAATGACGAGGTCAATCGCACCGATCTTGATTCTATGACCGATGAGGAAATCATCGCCATGGCAAACAATCTGCGCTCTGGTATGCCGATGGCAACACCGGTATTTGATGGTGCAGCAGAGAGTGAAATCAAGAAGATGCTGAAGCTCGCCGATCTCCCGGAGTCGGGCCAGACACTGCTGTATGACGGACGTAGCGGCGATTCTTTTGATCGACCGGTAACCGTTGGCTACATGCACATGTTAAAGCTCAACCACCTGGTAGATGACAAGATGCATGCGCGCTCGACCGGTCCATACAGTCTTGTGACGCAGCAGCCGCTGGGTGGTAAAGCTCAGTTCGGTGGTCAGCGATTCGGTGAGATGGAAGTCTGGGCCCTTGAAGCATACGGCGCCTCTTACACCTTGCGTGAGATGTTGACAGTTAAGTCTGATGATGTAGTCGGACGTAACAAAATGTACAAAAATATTGTTGATGGGGATCATCGAATGGAGGCCGGTATGCCGGAGTCGTTCAATGTGTTGCTGAAAGAGATCAGGTCTCTCGGCATCAATATCCACCTTGAGCAGGATACGTA
>CAZQKJ010000205.1:4066-6841 GCA_964593315.1 uncultured Granulosicoccaceae bacterium | reverse complement strand
TTCCTCAAAGCTTCGCGAGTAGTAGTTCATCTGAGTCGAACCCTCAAGATGGCCTCGGTTGTACTCGAAACCGGTGCGCACATCAAGCACCTTGACTGCGGCAAAGCATCTAATATTTCTGCCGCCTCTAAAGCGGTGACGTGGCGTACATCATCTCTAACTTCTCCAACACCATCAATGGAGAAATCGTCGGATACCACAATACCCGGGAAAATCACACTGGATACTGCAATCAAAACGCAAAGGGTTAAACGCTGGAGGTTTTTGACTATTCTGTTCATGTTTCTCTACTCGGTATTTTCTATTGGCGGAGATTCTATTCCAGTTGCTCTACTCGGTAAGCTAGCAAACATTAATGCAAGTCACCAGCGGCACAGTGACAAGCTAACTCGATTCGACAGGCCCTAATCCTACACACCATAACCGCCCCCGCTAAACCGCAGCTGACGGCAAAGAATAATTCAGGTGAATATGAGCATAGTACCCGGAAATGACAGCAATACCGCCACCTGAAAAACACGACTATCGATTATTGCCAGCAAGCCTGGTACCAGCCCTGGTAAAATTCTGGTAAGGAAGACTACAGCAAAAGGCTGGCGAATCTCAGTGACAAAGTCACCGTCAATTCAAGCGAAAAGCGCATACTTCCACCGTGTATTTTTATTGATCAACCAACAGTCCCTGACTTTTTCCAGTTTGAGGTCACCGAATGTTTTCAATAGCACGAATACAGTGCGGCCGATCCGTTACAGCTGCTAACTTCCTGCTAACTTCCTGCTAACTTTCTGGTGATCAAAACGGTAACAAGAGTCATAAGAGCAAACAAACTTTGATAGATCACATAACCTATGCTGTTCTTTGGTTGTCGTTTGGCGTAGTACACTCGCTACTGGCGCTTCCAAAGGTCAAAGAACGGCTCGCGCCTGCACTCGGCAGATTTTACCGAATCATGTATAACCTGCTATCAGCAATTCACATTCTCATTGTTCTGGCAGTGGGTAAGTCTCTTCTTTCAGAGGCAAGTTTCGCGCTGTTCTCAGGCCAACTAAGCCACCGGGTTACGTTGATTGTACAGATAGTCGGGGTTGTGATTATTGCGCTCGCACTTCGACAATATAATTTAGGATTGTTCAGCGGGCTCTCCCAACTCAGACCAGACAAAAATCAGCCCACAACAGATGGATTGCAAGCCGGTAGTCAATTGACCGAGCACACCAATGAAGAGTACGAACCATTGAATATCAGTGGGCTGAATCGATGGGTACGTCACCCTATCTACACCGGTGCATTTATCTTGCTGTGGGGAGGCGCTACCACGGAATACGGATTAGCAACGGCGTTTTATGCCAGCCTTTACCTTATCATTGGTTCGCACTTTGAGGAGCGAAAGCTCGCAGGAATGTATGGTGATAAATACCTGGCCTATCAGAGAGACGTGCCAAAGTTTATACCCCTGTTGAAGAATAACACCCCAGGTTGACTCTGTTTCACCGTTGATCCGAGACCATAGTTACTGCATAGATGTATCTTACAGCTGCAAAGGTCATACAAAGCCGTGGCGTCAATGATGACGCCATATCAATTACTCCCAAACAAGCACATTTATCACATGATCAATGCCGTCTATAGACCTGATCTGCTGCTCTGCAAGCTCTGCCTCTTCAGCCGATTCAGCATTACCAAAGAGCGTTGCGATGCCGTCATAAACCGTCACTCTAAGATCATTGCTGCTCACCGAAACAATAGAATTATTTTCGCCATCAACGCTACCGGGCAATTGTGCTGCCGCAGCGCTGGTTGAAATCATTCCAGAGATACCTAATGCTAATATCGATTTGGTGTTTAAGATTTCCATTATAGCTCTGCCTGTAATTTACGTGATTCTCACAGCCTATGAGTGGCAAGCTAACGCTAAGTTCGCACAGGAACCGGCACACTGGTTTACTTATAATTAAGGTTCTCAGCCAACGCTTTGCTACAAACCTCATTACCCCGGTAACCATGGGGAAATCAATGGCTTAAACCGAGCCTCAGATCGCTCAGGTTGTGAGCAACCCAGTGTAAAAAAATAACTCCTTTGAACCCGAATACGCGCATTGACTGTGGGCCACACACCCGTATAACAACAGCACCGCTATGTCATAGAGCACCCCAATAAAGAGACATAAAAAAAGGGCCGCGCGATATTACTCACAGCGGCCCTTAACTCACAGCCAGTATAGGCTGATCAGTGAGACTATGTGTCAATCAAGCTTAAAAACTTCGCACCTGAATGACATCTGCCACAGATGCTTTACCACTGGTTGAAGGGTTTCCATTGTCATTGAAGACCAGAAACGCATTGTCGTCACTATCTTCAGTAGACGACCAAAAACCGCCAGACACAGGCAATAACCCCAGACCTCTTAGAGCAAGAAGCTCAAGTGTTGAAGGAAGATACCAGTCGGTAAGTCCGTTCGCGTCAGCTGAAGCCGCCAGTGCCGCGTCACAACCTGCGTTGACCAATAGTGGGCTGTTGACAACACCTGGAGGGGAAGTTGTGCCATCAGAGGCAATAGTCATCAGGACTTCCGTTGAGAACACCTGCTGTCCATTACAACCAAACGCCGTGTTGGCTGATACTACTGCCAGACCACTATTATCAGTAAACACTTCCAGGCCTGTGGCGCTTTGGCCGTTTGTGATATCCCCGGTCAACTGAAATACAATACCGCCCCCGGGCCCAATGTCACCGATGCTAAACAACTCTGGAGCAGGTGGATCTATCGGATCTAC
>CAZQKJ010000205.1:0-3966 GCA_964593315.1 uncultured Granulosicoccaceae bacterium | reverse complement strand
GGATCTACTGGATCCTTGATCACGACATACTCAAAAGACTTTACGGTTGGATCACCACCAAGGAATAAGCTGTCACCATGATCAGTGTAGTGATCATCCTGCTTACCACCTGCAAACTTTGGTGCGTAATAGGTAAACACGCTGCCTTTAACTGACAAGTTATCGTAACCGCCCCCCAGCTTGAAAATCGTATTTCCCTCAAAACTGCTATCGGTAATAAACGCCTCGTCGTGACCACCATTGGTTCGAATCACTGTCTTGCCATACAGAGTCGAATTATCAATCGACACAAAATCATCTCCACCACCTGCAACAGCCACAAGCCGTCCAAGCAGGGAGCTGTGCGATACCACTATATTGTCATCCCCGTTTCCGGTTTTTATAACAACATTACCCGGGACTTGTATACCGGACAGTATAATCGTATCGGCTCCATCCCCGGAATGTACAACTACATGCCTGGTGACGTTATCCACTACGCCGCTGATATGTTCTCCTTCAAATGTGGAAATGTCATAAGCAATTTGGTTTGCAACACCGGTATCCCATAGATCCAGAGTTTTATAACCTGCATGGCTCTCCAGAGCAATTTTCAGATCCCCATAACGATTAACATAGACACTGTCGCTCGCCATGGCCGGGCTTTGACCTGCCACCAATGACACTAATCCTACTACTGGTATTAATTTTCTCACTAATTTCTTCCCGCTATCAGCATGCGTAAAAAAACACAATATAGGGAATTCACAACTATGCCATTGTGCACAAATTAACAATTGGATTTTATATTACGGTGGCACTACCGATTTTGAACACCAGGCCAAATGAAAATGCCAATCAACTCGCATTTGGACTGAACCGAATACAATCAGCTCATTGAGAACCGAGCCAGGTAATGTATTGGACATACATCACATAAACCCTAACCCCGCTGCGCGCCCGTAGCGCGGAGGCAGGCTTCATAACAACATGCAAGCTTGTGCTATCGGTTGCGACGCTCATCCTGCAAAATACCCAGAACAGCATTTGCCGCATCTATAACACTGGTACCCGGCCCGAATATACCGGCAACACCCGCAGCCTTCAGTGCATCGTAGTCCTGCTCCGGTATAACACCACCGCACACAACCTTAATATCAGAGCGACCTTTCTCTCTAAGCAACTCTATCAACTGCGGCACCAGTGTCAGATGAGCAGCTGTCATACTGGATACTCCAACAACGTCCACGTTAGAATCGACACAGAGCGCTGCAATCTCTTCAGGTGTTTGAAATAACTCAGACATATCTACATCGAAACCGATATCCCCAAATGAAGATGCAATCACCTTTGCTCCTCTATCGTGTCCGTCCTGCCCCATCTTTGCTACAAAAATACAGGGCGCTCTTTCACGTTCTTTTTCAAACTCTCTCACCCTACCCTGAACATTGGCAAATTCGGGGTTATCCTTACTGCTATCCGCATATAAACCCGCGACCACTTCAGGCTGCGCCTGATGACGACCAAACACACCTTCAAGCGCATCTGATATCTCACCGACTGTCGCTCTGTGCCTGGCGGCATCAACTGCAACTTCAAGTAAGTTTTGCGCGGAATCCCCGGCAGCCTCCGTTAATTTGGTAAGAGAATTTTTAACAGCTGATTCATCTCTGCTGCGCTTAATTTTAGACAATGCGTCTATCTGTTGACGTCTTACAGAAGCGTTATCGATATTCAACGCATCAATCGGAGACTCATCATCAACCAGAAAACGATTGACCCCTACAATTGTGTCCTGGCCACTGTCTACCCGCGCTTGTTTTCGCGTGGCATTCTCTTCAATTCGGCGTTTGGGCAATCCATCGTTTAGCGCTTGTGTCATGCCGCCGTAACTCTCGATTTCTTCAATCAGTGCCCAGGCTTTTTGTGCAAGCTCCTTAGTGAGCGCTTCCACATAGTAGGACCCGCCCAGCGGATCTACCGTTCTTGTTACACCGGTTTCGTGCTGCAGGATCAATTGTGTATTGCGTGCAATACGCGCCGAGGTATCGGTCGGAAGTGCAATAGCTTCATCAAAGGCATTGGTATGCAGAGATTGAGTTCCACCCAACACAGCAGCCAAAGCTTCATACGCGGTCCGTACAACATTATTGTATGGATCCTGCTCGGTTAGCGATACACCCGATGTCTGACAATGTGTTCTGAGTAACTTGGAGCTTTCGGCTTTCGCGCCCAGGTCAGTCATGATGCGTGACCACAACAAGCGGGCAGCTCGAAGCTTGGACGCCTCCATAAAGATGTCCATACCAATACAAAAAAAGAAAGATAAACGCCCGGCAAATGCATCAACATCCAATCCTTTGGATTTGGCAGCTCGTACGTATTCCATGCCATCGGCAAGTGTGTAAGCTAACTCCTGAGCAAGATTAGCCCCTGCCTCCTGCATATGGTACCCGGAAATAGATATTGAGTTGAACTTTGGCATCTCCTGCGATGTGTACTCGATAATATCAGCCACAATTCGCATAGAAGGTTCAGGTGGATAAATATAGGTATTACGCACCATAAACTCTTTAAGCACATCATTTTGTACGGTGCCACTCAGTAAGGCTCGATCCACACCCTGCTCTTCTCCGGCAACAATAAACATGGCCAAAATCGGTAGAACAGCACCATTCATGGTCATCGATACAGACATTTCATCCAACGGAATTTTGTCGAACAGAATCTTCATATCTTCAACAGTGTCAATCGCAACACCGGCCTTGCCTACATCACCGACTACCCGCTCGTGATCGCTGTCATAGCCACGGTGGGTAGCAAGATCGAAAGCCACTGACAAACCCTTTTGACCTGCAGCAAGATTTTTTCGATAAAACGCGTTGGATTCTTTCGCTGTAGAAAATCCCGCGTATTGGCGGATAGTCCAGGGGCGACCTGTATACATAGTGCCGCGAATGCCGCGCACAAATGGATCCACACCCGGTAGCGCATTCTGCGTATGCTCCGGAAGATCCGCCTCTGTATACAGTGGCCGGATGGTTATTTCTTCGGGTGTTCGGGTATCCAGTGACTCAGGGTCTTTGCCCTTGAGCTCTTTCTGCACAACCTCATGCCATTGTTTCATGCTCAAAACCCCGTACTAACGTACTTATCTGGATAGGTAATCGCACAATGATACCGGAATGCGTTTGAACTTACCCGCTCGACCTGACAACAATACGATTGATCGCAGGCCAACCGGATGCGGGTCGCGAGAGGCATCCACACGGTCTGAACCGAGTGCCGCTACCTCGTCTATTTAATCTGGCGCGTCCGGGTCCGCGTGATCGGGGAATGCTGCCAGCAACATCCGGTAACGCATTTGCGCTTCTGTTATTTGACTGTACTCAGCTATCAACTCACGTATCGGCCCGCCCAGTCGCTCAAGCCCGGACACGAACGCCAGAATCACACCTATCTCAAGTTGCCCCTGAATGACTAACCAGCCGCCAAACGCAATCACACCAAATGGCCCCAGAGCAATCAACAGATTGACGATCGTTTTCATGATATTTTTCTGGATCAGAAAACGAGTTCGGATATTTAAAATCTGCTCAGTGATACTGAGAAAAAGCGACGGAGGCTTTTTGCTTAACAGATCTTCCTCAACATTATCAACAATGAAAGCTCCGAGCTCCCTAACTTTAATAGCCTTGTCACGAGACAGGTTATTCAGTCGCTTTTGGAAGTATGGCACGATAAAAAACTGCGGCGAGTAAAGCAGTAATGCAATTAACGCCACTTGCGGCTCAACCCAAAACATATACCCGAGTATAGACAGGAGCGTACCCGCCTGCAGTAGAGGGCCCGAGATAGCCGAACCCGCAAAACCACCCAGTTTTTCGACCTCGCTGCTCAACATGGATACAACAGCGCCCTCATCAACTTGATCATCGTAGGCAGACTCAACTTTCAGCTTGGAAGGTGGCACTACGGTATAAATAC
>CAZQKJ010000204.1:0-6848 GCA_964593315.1 uncultured Granulosicoccaceae bacterium | reverse complement strand
ATAACTTGGCACGATAAAAATCAGGCTCTGAGCAGTCGTCTTTTGCAAGTTCGGCTAATGCCGTTGCTTGTGCCATGGCCCAAAGGTAGGCAAGCACGACGTAACCGGAATACATTAAATAATCTACAGAAGCGGCACCGACTTCATCTGCATCAGACATCGCACGCATAGTCACTTCCGTTGTAATTTTTTCCCACTCTTCACAATGAGATCTGAGCGTGGCCACCGAATTTGCCATCAGGCGATTGTCTTCGTGCTTGCCACAGAACTCTGCTATCTCTGCCAGAAATGGTCTGAGCAAACCACCCTGTGAACCCACCACTTTGCGACCGAGTAAATCCAGCGCCTGGATGCCGGTTGTACCTTCGTACAACATTGATATTCTACAATCGCGCACGTTCTGCTCCATACCCCACTCCTGTATGAAGCCGTGCCCACCGAAGATCTGCAAACCGAGGTTGGCAGATTCGAATCCGGTTTCTGTCAGAAAAGCTTTGGCAATTGGGGTTAACAGTGCAAGTCGTGCATCAGCCATCCCCTTGCGTTCGTCGGACGCATCCGACTCCATGATATCCACTTCCATTGCCAATGAATGCACAAACAATCTGCCACCTTCAGCAAACGCCTTTTGCGTTAGCAGCATACGCCGCACATCTGGATGTACGATGATCGGATCAGCCGCTTTATCCGGATTTTTTTGACCCGATAAGGAACGCATTTGCAATCGATCACGTGCATAGTCGAGCGATTTTTGAAATCCAAACTCGGCGTGCGCCAGACCTTGCAGCGCGGTACCCAGTCTGGCTGCATTCATAAAAGTAAACATACAGTTTAAACCACGATTCGGCGGTCCGATCAGCCAGCCTTGTGCGCCATCAAAATTCAACACGGCAGTGGCGTTGCCGTGAATCCCCATCTTGTGTTCTATTGAACCGCAAGCCACACCGTTACGCTCACCGGCCTCGCCGTTGGAATCAGGCAGCATCTTGGGCACTATAAACAACGATATTCCGCGAGTGCCTTTAGGAGCATCCGGCAGGCGCGCCAGAACAATATGTACGATATTGTCAGTCATATCGTGTTCACCAGCCGATATAAAAATCTTGGTACCGTGAATGGCATAGCTGCCATCGTCGTTCGGCTCTGCTCGCGTGCGCAGCAATCCAAGATCAGTACCGCAATGTGATTCAGTCAGGCACATGGTGCCGGTCCACTCACCAGTGGTCAGTTTTCCGAGGTATTGGGCTTTTTGGTCATCGGTACCGTGGGCAGTAATCGTCGCGTGTGCACCGTGGCTTAGCCCTGGATACATGGCCCATGCCCAGTTGGCAGTACCCGCCATCTCACTCATGAGTGTGGACATAGAAGGGGGCAAACCCTGCCCGCCATACTCAGGATCAGCCGAAAGACTTGCCCAGCCCGCTTCAACATAGGTGCCATAGGCCTCTTTGAATCCTGCGGGTGTGGTGACTACCGTATCCTGCCACTGGCAGCCCTGTTGATCACCGGACTGGTTAATCGGCGCCAGCTCCTGCTCGACAAATTTTGCCGACTCTTCAAGAATGGCAGTGAGGAGATCATCTCCCACTTCTTCATACCCACCGAGCTCAGCGCAGCGTGCGGTGTAGTTGAACACCTCCTGCAGGCTGAAGCGCATATCCCTGAGTGGTACCTTAAAATCGGCCATTGGCTCTTCTCCAAAATCGATCTGTATAAATCATACGCGGGCTTTAGTTAATCCGCTTTACTACTCAGTCTAGCCTGGGCAAGCCTGATCACACTCGCTAAACACCGGACCGGCAGATCTGCACGCAGTGCAGAATAGCTTAACCCTTAAACATTTGTCGGCAGACAATTAGAAATGTACTGCCTGGACAGTACATTCCGGTGCCAACAGAGACGCCGTCTTACTGTGACTCGCCGCTAATTTGCCGGTTCAACCTGTCGCCTGTCCGGCATGGCACCAGGAATTATATGGAACCTTTCAGCGCTTTGCCTGTCGCGCACAAACTGATGGCTTTTACAGAACTTTAAAGCGTGATTAAAGATAACTCTACAATCCGCAAGCGTTACCTGTCTGGGCACGCCATAAGGAGGAAATTAGCAGATAATGATTGCCTGAAAGCTAATTGTTGCTTACTCTGGAGAGGTAGTATCAAAAATTTCGTGAGGAGAAAACAATGAACAAACCCATCAATCGACGTAAATTCCTTAAAGGCTCGGCCCTCGCTGCAACGGCAACTGCCGCCGGCACCATCACCAGCGCCCCTGCAATCGCACAGGCAGCTCCCGTACTAAAAATGCAGGCAGCCTGGGGCGGTGGTATCTTTCTGGAAAACGCACAGTCCTATGTTGATCGCGTCAATCAAATGGCGGGATCTGCACTTAAAATCGAGCTGTTGCCGGTAAACTCGGTGGTCAAAACCAGCCAAATGCAAGACGCGGTGCACCGCGGAGTACTCGACGCCGCACACTACGTACCGGCCTACTGGTACGGCAAAACCCCGGTCGCCTCATTGTTCGGTACCGGCCCGTGCTTCGGCTGGTCAAGCCAGGAAGTTCTGGGTTGGGTCAACTACGGCGGTGGTCAGGAGCTTTTCGACGAGCTCATGGGTGACCTTGGACTGGATCTCGTCAGCTTCTTTAACAGCCCGATGCCAGCTCAGCCACTGGGATGGTTTAAAGAGGAAATCAAAGGCGCTGATCAGATGGACGGTCTCAAGTACCGTACTGTTGGTCTCGCAGCAGACGTACTGCTTGAAATGGGTATGTCGGTCGTACAACTGCCAGGCGGTGAAATCCAGCCTGCTATGAAATCCGGCTTAATCGACGCGGCCGAATTCAACAACCCGACTTCTGATCGTGACTTCGGTATGCAGGACGTCTCCAAGCACTACCACCTTGCAAGCTTCCACCAGTCTCAGGAATTCTTCGAGTGTACTTTCAACAAGAAGAAATACGACAGCCTGGCACCTGAGCTACAAGCCATTCTCAAGTTCGCATCAGAAGCTGAAAATTCCAACTTCTACTGGAACAACACACGTCGATACGCTGATGACCTGGTAACTCTGCAGGAAGAGCAAGGCGTTAATGTCTACCGTACTCCAGACTCAGTAATGGAAGCACAGCTTGTTGCCTGGGATAAGGTCGTGGATCGTATCTCCGGTGACGATGAGTTCTTCGCCAAGGTAATTGAATCGCAAAAGGAATACGCGAAGAGCGTGATGAACTACCTCAACCTGAATCAGCCGGATTATAAGCTCGCTTATAAGCACTACTTCGGCTAGGCCAATCGCCTGAGTATCACCTTTCAGGTGGGTATCACCATTCAGGTGAGTTTCACCAACTCGGTGAAGATCAACACTCAGGCATAGCATTGATCACACGGGAGCATTATGCTCCCGTGTCGATTTAACCCTTTCAGGAGCATACAAGGCTTGAAATTCGTCTACGCCATAGAGAGTCTCAGCAACTGGGTCGGTAAGGCCTTTGGCTGGTGCATACTAATATTAACTCTGTCCGTAACCTATGAAGTATTTGTACGCTATGTGTTAAACAAACCCACCGTGTGGGCGTTTGACATGATGATTCAAATGTATGGCGCACTGTTCCTGATGGCTGGTGCCTATGCACTGGCACAAGACAGCCATGTACGCGGCGATGTTGTCTACCGGCTCTTTCCGGTTCGCATGCAGGCTTTTATCGACTTCATTTTGTACCTGACCTTTTTCTTCCCGGGCATGATTGCGCTTGCCTGGTACGGTGCAGAGATCGCATCAGACTCATGGGGCTATAAAGAAGTTAGCTGGAACAGCCCTGCACGAATTCAGATCTATTTTTTCAAATCTCTCATTCCCATCGCGGGCGGCCTGTTAATTCTTCAGGGTACAGCGGAGCTCGTTCGGTGTTGGAAGGCCATGCGCACCGGTGTGTGGATGAAACGCCTTGACGATGTCAAAGAAACTGAAGATGCACTGGCAGAAGATATTTTTCCGGAAGATGCCTACCCCGGCAATACCCCGACTGCCAGAGAACCCGGTTAGCGAACTCTCAGACAACAGCACTAACCACTTTCAAACTTTCTATCACCATTGAACCAGAGTAGACGCTCGTGACGAATCCAGAAGTCGCCATTTTAATGCTTTGCCTCTTCATTGTATTGGTGCTGTTGGGCTTCCCGATCGCCTTTACCTTGCTCGCGATGGGTGTGGGATTCGGCTACTACGCCTACTACACAGAGGGCTCGATAGAGTCTTTGTCTGATGTTTTCAGTAATCAAATATTCTACTTGCTCAACCAGAATACCTACTCGGTTATGGAGAACGACACGCTGGTCGCCATACCGTTATTTTTGTTCATGGGCTATGTTGTCGAACGCGCCAACATCGTTGATCGACTGTTTTCTTCACTTAATCTTGCAGCGCGTAATCTGCCGGGCTCAATGGCGATTGCAGCACTGATCACTTGCGCTGTGTTTTCTACTGCCAGTGGTATTGTCGGCGCGGTAGTCACGCTGATGGGTCTCCTCGCCTACCCTGCGATGGCGCAGGCACATTATCGAAAAGACTTTGCAGCGGGTGTGATCTGTGCCGGTGGCACGCTCGGTATTTTGATTCCGCCCTCTATCATGCTGATTGTCTATGCAGCGATTGCCGAGCTTTCGCCGTTGCGTCTATACGCAGCCGCTGTTTTTCCGGGTCTGTTGCTCGCGGGCAGTTACATTGTCTATGTCATCGTCCGGGTTTATATCAACCCGTCTATAGCGCCCAAGCCAGAACACGACCCGAGCATTTCCCGTGGCAAAATCTACTGGATGCTGTTGACATCATTCCTGCCACTCACCCTGCTGATCATGCTGGTCCTTGGCTCAATACTGGGCGGATTGGCAACACCAGCAGAAGCCGCCGCTATGGGTGCAATGGGTGGTTTGGTACTGGCAGTGCTGTATCGATCACTCACGTGGTTAAAAATGAAGCAGTCCGTATACCTCACGGCAAAAGCCACCGCCATGGTGTGCTGGTTATTTGTGGGCTCCTGGACTTTCGCATCGGTATTCTCATACCTTGGCGGGCACGACATCATAGAGCACTGGGTACTCGCCATGGAACTCAAGCCATGGCAGTTCCTGGTACTGGCGCAGCTGATTATCTTCCTGTTGGGCTGGCCGCTTGAGTGGTCAGAGATTCTGATTATCTTTGTCCCAATCTTCCTGCCCATGCTTGACACCTTCAACGTTAACCCGTACTTCTTTGCAATGTTGGTGGCGCTGAACCTGCAGACCTCATTCCTGACACCGCCCATGGCGATGTCCGCCTATTATTTGAAAGGGGTGTTGAAAAAACAGATAGAACTGATGGATATCTTCAAGGGCATATTGCCGTACCTGGCCATCGTGATCTTCTGCATGATCCTCATGTACGCATTCCCGGGTATCGCGCTATGGCTGCCTGATCAGTTGTTCGGTGAGTACATCCCATAGTTCACAGCTTGTGGACTATGAACCCTGTATTATGAGCCCTGTATTGTGAGCCTGGTGCTATGAGCAGCGACAAAGTCACCGAGGCAGTGACAGCACGTCAGTGCGTCGAGCTAATTTCAAATGGCTCGGCCACCTCTGAAGACATAACCAGACAGTGCCTTAAAACAATTGATGAAACAGATGCAAACATCAAAGCCTGGGCACATCTTGATTCAACTGCATCTATTGAAAACGCTAAAGAACTTGATCAGATAAGAAGACGCGGCGAGCCACTCGGATCCCTTCACGGATTGCCTGTTGGAGTAAAAGACATATTCGACACGCATGATCTGCCAACAGAATGCGGCTCACCCATCTACGCAGGCCATCAACCTGCCAATGACTCCGCAGTAGCAGAGAAACTTAAAGAAGCTGGCGCACTGGTATTGGGTAAAACCGTCACCACTGAGTTTGCCTTTATGCATCCATCAGATACCCGCAACCCGCACAACACAGACTACAGTCCGGGTGGTTCATCCAGCGGCTCTGCAGCAGCCGTGGCCGCAGGCCATGTGCCACTGGCAATCGGCACCCAAACCAATGGCTCGGTAATAAGACCCGCTTCATTCTGCGGGGTCTACGGATTTAAACCATCGGCAGGCATTATCTCAAGACGCGGCGCGCTACAAACCTCCGATACACTGGATCAGGTAGGATTATTCGCAAGAGATGTAGGCGATATTGCTTTACTCGCCGATGCACTGTCAGGCTACGATGCCACTGATAACGCCTCATACGTTGAACCCAAACCATCTATGTTGCAAGGCTATCTTGCAGAGGTACCGGCAAAGCCCGCTATCGCATGGATCGATATGCCCTATGCCGGCCAGTATTCCGATGATGCAGCCGAGGGCTTCGAAGAGTTGATTGCAGAACTTGGCAACAGTGTTGAGCGCATCGCAGCTCCTCAGTCTTTTGCAACGCTTGTGACCTGTCATAAGGTTATTCACGAATACGAGATTTCCCGATGCCTCAAAGAAGAGATGGACAACAACGGGGATAAGATCAGTGACACGATCAAACCCGTACTGATCGCGGCACGCGAGCATACTGATGAACTTTATCAAGAGGCACTTGAAATAAGAACCGCCTCTATCCAATGGTTCAAAGAATTCTTTAACGACTTTGATGCCATTCTCACACCTTCGGCACTATCCGAAGCACCACTAATGGGCAGCACGGGTGATCCTGTGTGCTGCACTATCTGGACACTGTGTGGTCTGCCATGCATTAGCTTACCGCTACTGGCCGGTGATAACGGCTTACCAATAGGCGTACAGCTAGTCGGCGCTTTCAGGCAGGATGATCGTCTACTTCGCACCACACGCAA
>CAZQKJ010000203.1:0-6848 GCA_964593315.1 uncultured Granulosicoccaceae bacterium | reverse complement strand
CGCAGGCCGCACAGCTTACTGTGCAAATCTTTGCAGAGCTCTATGACGGTATTTTCGTCGGGTTGAATGTAGTGACCATGATCATCATTCAATAACCGAAATAATGCATCCAGATCAAGTGTCAGGTCTTTGTGTACTTGCAGGCTTCCATCCAGGTGCAGCCAGTCAAAGCTGCCGCCAATATGTATTTGCATGTTCAGGCACTCAATTGGGCCTGACACAGTGATGGCTTGTGCTGAGGGCCAGTGCACTTGCACGTCTTCTCGATCCGCCAGACCTTGTAAGGAGGCAATAAAACTGAATTCCTCAGAAGCTTGCTGCGATAGCCAATTAAATTCACTGACTGCGTGTGGCATTGGCAGCGGTGTTGTTAGCTCAAGTGCGAGTTGTCTCTCAGCTTCAAGGTCACGACAGAGTCTGTGCATAGAGTCATCGATACTCGCGAGCAGTGTTTCATATCTGTTGGCACTATCTGACCCTTCGCTCTGATTACTTTGTTCGCTCGTCACCCCCGGAGTCACTAGCAGTCCCTGATCACCAAATGGCATCAAGTTCAATGTGATCCGTAAGCCTTCATCGGTTGGAGTAAGATAAAAGTGCAGCGTGTTGTCAGGTTCCTGGTTGATCAGGCTTCTCGTGCCTGGCATTTCAGTATCGGAATAGATAGTAACCAGCGAAGACAAAGACGGCATGGACTGCTTTAGTGCCAGTAGCCCGTCTGATGGTACTTGCAGGCCCGCTTCGGTTAATGCTTGGGCAATATCAATCAAGCCTGATTTGTAAGTTGTTATCTGCAGGCAGTCTGGCTTTGTCCAGCCTATCTGCCAGTGTTTACAGTGCTGTGAAGCGCTACTTGGGTAAGGTGACATTCTTACTGTGACTGAACTGATTGGCGCTTTGTCGGGTGCAGCTTCGTGGTGTTGTAGTACTTCAAGATGCGGTTCGGTCAGTGCAATAGTGCAGGGCATAAGTGGCGCGGAATCCTGCTTTTGTGTGCGAAAGACCCTGGGGTGAGTCATTAGCGTATTCAGCAGATTAATGTCAGTGACTTCTATTTTGTGATAGCTGCTTCCGTTAATATTAGTCACGGCATACCGGTCTATCGCGCTGCACAACTGCCTGTCGCTTTCACATAGAAAGTCTAGTTGTTCGTATTGGTTGAGTAGTTCGGGTAATTCAACTTTTCGCCCCTTACTCCAAACTGATTGACTGGTTCGTTTTTGTTGACGTGGCTGTAGCTCTAAGCCTAACGGACTGGCTTTAACAAACCAGGCCAATCTGATGTCATCTGTAATGACTGCTGTGGTGCTTTTGCTGTGTTTTGCACACAGCTGATCAATTTTTTGCAGTTGAGTTTGCCAATCGACGGATCGGGTCAATAAGTCTGCAAGCCAGGTGCTATGTGTGGTGTCGGAACTTTCCGAACGCACTGTGTCTCTCTGCTTGCCACATCTTCTGAGTAAACCACCCGCTTGTATTGCATACCATTTCACCCCTGCCATAGTGGCCTGGTCTATTGCTCTTTGTAATTTGCCCAGCAACTGCACGGAAGGGTTTTCTCCCAACCAGTAAAGCACTGTCGCTCTGACCAGATTCAACCACGGGCAGTCTGCAGCGCCTGGGTAGCCGCTATACCCGGTAGTGCCTGTGTCGTAACTGTCTTTTAACTCCTCTATGTTGGCATCGCCGCTTTGCACCCGTGAATATTCACGCAGCGTCGCCAAAACAGGTAACAGTCTGTTGTTCACATCGAGTGATTCGAGCTTGTTAATTAAACTGCTGAGCTGTGAGATGGCTGCGGGGGCGGAAAGGCTTTGCACCAGCGATAGTCCGCAAAATAGCAATGGCAGACCGCGCAGCAAACCGTTGTTGTCTGCTATGGCTTTCTCGAACAGATAAGTGGCGTTGGTTGCATCCGGGGACATCATAGCCAACATGCCGTGTACCGATGCCCCGGTTGGTAATGGATTCTTATCAATATCTGGCAGGTATTTTAGTGCCTTGTCTGAAGACTCAAATAAAAGGGTAGTGCAGATTTTTGCTTCAAGACACTCCCAGTCAGATTCACTGGCGGCGGCACTGGAGGTTCTGAAATCTCCGAGCTCCTGGGTGACTTCCGAGAAGACTTCCTGATCCCATTGGCGGTAGAGCGACTCAGCGTCAAAGTGAAATCGCATGGCCATTTCCACCAGGACGGCCGTTACCTCCCGCACATTGGCTTGATCAGTCTGGAATGCGCCGCTGAGTGCTCCAATGGATGTCTCGCCTATCTTGTCGGCGAGGGCTTCAATATCAAGTACCGGATTGGGCAATGCTGACTTTCGTGTTACCTGGCGGGAGCCCTATGGTACGTCAGCATTCGCTCACTTTGCCCAATTGGTCGGTATGGTAATTTTTAGTTTTGCAGGGAAGAAAAGGCGAGTGTTAAGGGTAATGCCGGTGTGCTCGACCTGATGGTTTTCAATGCTGGTGTGCACATTGGCAGTGCGTATCTGCAGTGCGTATCTGCAGTGCCTGGGGCGGTGTGGATGGAGTGCCTGTAGCTATGCCGATCCAGAGACTATCCGCCTAGCTTGCAATGCGCCCTGGAGACAAGGAACTCCGGCCGCGTTCCGGGTTCGGCTCGACACTGGTATTGACGATGGTTTCCAGCTCGTCTGCACCGCCGACATATTTTCCATCGACCCAAATCTGGGGGACCGTGATCGGTGTTTTTGGTCCGACGATAGGTTTTACACGACCGAGCATTTCATAGAGTGCACGCGGCTCTTTTACAACATCGTGGTATTCGAAGTCGATAAGCGCTTTACTCATATACTCTTTGGCTCTGGTGCAGTGCGGGCAGGTTTCCTTGCCATAAACATGGGTGCCGGTGCGCTCAGAGCGCTGCACGTATGCGGCAATAATGGCCTCGGTCAGTACGCCTCTGTTCAGTGCGTGACCCTGACTGACAATGCGACCCTCAACCATGACGATAGGGGCATGCCATCCGCCACGAAACAGAGGTTTCCACCAGTGAGAAAGCCAGTCGAGAGTCTCGAGCTCAACGGGTATTCCCGCCAGCTCGGTGGCAAAGGTGTCTTCAATGACATCGACAGTGAGGGAGCATTCTCCGCAGGGGATTGATACTTTGAAAGGTCCAAAGCTTCCGGCCCAGCGGTAAAGCGTTACCTTGACCGGATTCTCATGCGTTGCCATGGTGTTATCCTGTTTCATTGGACTGTATGTGGCAATGACCTGGCGCGTAAGTTCCACCAGGATGCCTGATATTAGTGCTGCGTCATTAGTAGCCTGTTTAGGGGGCCGCCATAAGTGGCTATTAATAATAGCCCCTTATTAATAGCCCCTTATCAGTGGGCTCTTAACGGTGGCCTCTTATAAGCGGTAAGTTCTGCGGACTATTTTTCAAACCAGTCTGTCACCCGGTGTTGCGCCTTTAAAAAAAGCATCCAGGTTATCCAGTGCCCGATAGCCCATCGCGTCTCTGGTATCGAAAGTGGCACTGCCAATATGGGGCAGCATAAAGATATTTTTGTGTTTGGCAAATGCCGGATTGCCACCGGGCTCGGTTGCGAAACAGTCAAGCCCTGCAGCGGCTATTTTGCCACTGTCGATAGATTTCAACAAAGCGCTTTCATCAATCAGTGCACCCCGGGCGGTGTTGATCACAATGGCATTGTCCGGCAGTTTATTCAAGGCGTCCGCATCCAGTAAGCCGCGGGTTTCATCGGTCGCGGGGCAGTGTAATGATAGATAGTCCGAGGTGGCCAGTAAGCTGTCGAGGGATTCGTGGAAGATTGCACCGGCTTCTTTGTCCTTTGGCAGGCGGTGGCGGTTATGGTAGTGCACCTGCATATCAAAACCTCGGGCGCGTCTGGCCATCACCTGGCCAACCTTGCCCATTCCGATAATACCAATGCGTTTGCCCGTGACTTGATGCCCCACCATAAACGAGGGGCTCCAGGTCTTCCATTCGCCGCCACGCACCATAGAATCTCCTTCCGAGGCGCCTCTGGCAGCGCCCAAAAGCAATAGCATGGCGATCTCGGCGGTAGCATCTGACAGCACATCAGGCGTGTTGGTCACCACAATGCCACGCGCCTTCAGGGCTGGCAGATCGCAGTGATCAACCCCGACAGAGTGATTCGCAATAATCTTGAGTCTTGGGTCGAGCTGTGCTGCAACTTCTGCAGAAAAGATCTCTGAGTGACAGGGTATGCAAGCGTCCGCCTCCGCACTGCGGGCAATAATGGTCTGGGCACTGGCTGGCTCGTCATCATCGTCAATTAATACTTCATAGCTTTCACGGGCGCGAATCAATGTGTTGTCAGAGAGCTTTCGGGTGATCCAGAGTACGGGTTTGGATGTCATGGCGGGTGCTTTTCCTGGTCAGACGGACACTGATCAGAATTATATTCGAGATTGATCGACAGTTGTTGCAGATCGCACGGAGTACAGTCACGCACCAGTAGCAGGCCTTCACCGATGCTGATACAGAGTGCCTGCGGTCGAGGTGGATAACCTGGTCGAGGTGGATAACAAAGAACTATCGCAGAGCAACGGCAATAGTTTTTAATCTGCTAAACGCTGACAGGGAGCCTGCATAACCTTCAGTGTGAGTCTCAACCAGGCTCTGACCCATTTTGGGCACTGACAAAATGCAACGTGAGGTACGGCAGGTGTGCAAAAGTATGGTCACTGTTGGAGCATTGATCGGCCCCTCTTTCTTAAACCATCCGAACAGATTTTAATTGTCGCTGAGTGCCGATCGGTTCGGTAGTGAGATCTTTTTTCAGTCCCGGCTGCAAGGGTGTATATTGATCGTGCAGATTGTTTGCCTCTCACGTTGCTTTGAACCGAGTGCATCATGTGAAAGCTTGAAGCGTTTTCGCGAATCCTGACAATAGACTCTGATCACCGTAAGATAATGTTCGCCTTTTTCGAAAATCTAATTGATCCATTCAGATCTACCAGATCGGCACGACCACCGGGTGATTCCGTTGTCCGGTTTATTCTGTACTTTGCCGCGCAGTCTCCCTATGTTTTTTTGGCAGTCCTGTTGTTCGGTGGTTTACAGGCCTGGATAGAAATCTCGTTGTTCGGTTTTATCGGGACTGTGGTTGATTTACTCGATGGCGCAAGTGTCGATACCGTGTTTGCGGAGCACTGGCCTGCATTTGCATGGATGGTTTTATTCATAGGCGTAATCAGAGTTGTCATCATGATGTTGGGGATATTGTTAATAGAGCAAACAGTATCGCCATCGGTTTATAACCTGATCCGCTGGCAATCACATAAAAATGTGATACGGCAAAGTGTTGGATTTTTTCAGAATGACTTTGCGGGACGAATCGCCACCAAGGTCATCCAGGCCGGTCAGTCGGTAACGGATTTTCTCACCACTCTTCTGGATACCGTGTGGCTGATTATTTTGTATGTGATCAGCACGATGATTTTGTTTTTGGATTTAGATTGGCGACTGACTCTATTTTTGTTTGTGTGGTTGTGTGTGTACTGCGCCATACTCATTAGGTACGTGCCTTCCGTACGTGATAATGCCCGCAGAGTTGCCGATGCAAAATCGGTTCTTACCGGCCGTCTGGTCGATAGTTACTCAAACATCGCATTGGTCAAGCTTGATAGTCAGCCCGCGCGTGAGGATGAGTTTGTTGCAGACGGTGTACGAGGCCTGGTAGTGCGAGTGCGTCAGTTCGGTCGTACCATTGCCACTCTGCGCATTGCGGTGGTAGTTAACAACTCTTTTATGCTAATAGGTATCGGGTACCTGGCGCTTTCGCTATGGCAGAGAGGAGTGATATCAGTCGGGGAAATTGCATTTGCACTGGGATTGGTTTTACGTCTGAATTTACTCGCCAACCGGTTTCTCGGTCAGGTAAACGGGTTGTTTAGAAACTACGGACAGGCGCAGGACTCCATGATTACAGTTGCCCAGGCGAATGATCTGGTCGATCAGCCCGATGCTACTGAGCTGGTAGTTAAGCACGGGCATATTAATTTCAAAAACGTGAGCTTTAATTATCGCGGTGAAGAAACGCAGGGCGGGATTATTGATGATTTTAGTCTGAGTATTGCGGCAGGTGAAAAGATTGGTCTGGTCGGGCCTTCTGGTGCCGGCAAGTCAACGCTGGTCAATTTGTTACTGCGATTGTATGACATCGATAACGGAGTCATTGAGATAGACGGGCAACGAACATCCCACGTAACACAGGATTCATTGCGTGCTGTCATTGGTATGGTCACCCAGGATACTTCTCTGTTACATCGTTCTATTCGTGACAACATCGCCTTTGCCAGACCAGATGCTACAGAGGCGCAGATCATCGCCGCGGCAAGCAAGGCCCGTGCTATGGAATTCCTTGCCGGATTGTCTGATACTAAGGGTCGATCCGGTCTCGATGCCTATGTTGGTGAGCGAGGCGTAAAACTATCCGGTGGTCAAAGACAACGAATTGCCATAGCCCGGGTGCTTTTGAAAGATGCGCCGATTCTGGTTTTGGATGAGGCAACCTCGGCACTGGACTCAGAAGTTGAGGCGGAAATTCAGAATAGCCTCGAAGATCTGATGCAGGGAAAAACAGTGATCGCTATAGCCCATCGACTCTCTACCATTGCGGCAATGGACAGGCTGGTCGTGATTGAAGAGGGGCGGATCGTTGAGATGGGTACGCACGATGAGCTGGTCAAACAAGGTGGGCGCTACGCTTCTTTATGGTCGCGGCAATCGGGTGGTTTCATTGATGTGTAAGCACTTTGTTTGCAGGTCTGGTGATTACGAGTTGGGTATTTATGCAATCAGTCTCTATTCTGGTCGATGTGCAAAATGTGTA
>CAZQKJ010000202.1:0-6864 GCA_964593315.1 uncultured Granulosicoccaceae bacterium | reverse complement strand
TTTTACTATAGTGATAAACAGGGAAAGCCACGGTACCAAAACCCTTGAAGGCAATGAGAAACAGAGCTCGGAAAAAGTCTCCGGTAATAATACCACCAGCACGCCATGACATGCTTTAAACACCGAATCCGGGCCGTGTAAGTATAGGTCGCGAGCAATACCACGCTGCTACAGCCAGAAATATGTCAAATGACGTCTATACTTTTTACTTCATCAACCGACACGTTCTTATTCATCAACCGACAAAGGGGCATTGAATCAGCAATGAACCAGCAAAGCATCACGGTAGATAAGTTTTCATTTGAAGTGACCACCGATCCATTTGTCGATGCAGTTTGCGCCACCGAGGTTTGGGTATTCTTTTCGGGCGAACCCTGCTGCGATGAGAACGGTCACCAGTATCGATTCTATTTGCCTCTTGGCCTGCAGGAAGCAAGTCTCAGAGACATCTGCCAGGCATTTAGCCGAGCTATACACTGCGAGCAATTTGCCACCGCAGCCTGAGTACTGGCACAAACGATAAGTCCGTACTGTGGTGACTATGGTTGCTCTCGCTTCTCAGCGCAGCTAATGCAGAGCGTTGCCGACGGATTGTGTTGTAAGCGCTTTATCGCTATGGACTCATCACAATGGAGGCAATAACCAAAATCATCTTGCTCTAGTCTTTGCAGTGCATTCTGTAGTGCGATGACCTGTCTTTTCGTACGACCTACCATCTCTTTATGCATAGCCTGAGCCTGCAAAGCATCCATCCGCGAAACACGCCCGACTCTGCTCTGATCAAGCTCTACCACCGCAGCACTATCAAGGTTGTCCCTGAGTTGTGAGTGCAGATCATTCAACTGTTGGTTGATCAAATCAGTAAAGAACTGCCTGTCATCATCTGTTGAACTACTCATAAGTACCGCTATTCATCAGAAATTAGACGCTTACCCATACTAATGACTGCATCTTCGGTAAATCCTAATGATTCATAAAACGCACGCACCTCGACGTTGTCTGTACGGATCTGTAAATTAATTTTTGGGCACCCGGCTTGCACCAGCCTGCCTTCAAGGTTTTCAATCAACGCACCAGCCAATCCATGACGCCTGTGTGCAGGTGCAACTGCCAGGTAGTTCATCCATCCTCTGTGACCGTCATAGCCACCCATGACGCTTGCGATGATCCGGTCAGTGCTATCAACGCCCACCAGAAACAGGTCGTCGGCAAGTTTTTGTTTGCGCTCGATATCCAGTAACGGATCATTCCATGGCCGAGTCAGTCCACTCTCCTGCCACAGCGCTATAACCTGGTCGCTGTCTTCAGCTTGAAAGTTGCGAATCTTCATAACTATCGCACTCGCTTCATGGCGATATGAACTGATACAGCTAACTGCATCAGTTAACTCTAATGGTCAGTTAACCGTAAAGGCGCTGAGTACCCAGACGATCGTGAATTGCGTTCGACTGCTGCTGAGTAATACGCAAACCTTTTGCCACGGCATCAAGAAACTGCGCTTCGGTTTTGTTATCGAGCTGTATCGCCATTAATGATGCTGCGTATACCTGCTCTTCAATACCACGGGGTACGGACTGAATAAATCCTGCCACATCTGAGCCTTTAGCGATTTCAGCACGAATGAAGTTCTGCTCCTCGGCTCCGAGATTACCGACCTTCTTCATGATCAGTTGTTGTTCCTGTTCATCAATGCGTCCGTCCGCCAGACCCGCCTGGATCATCGCTCGCAGATACACCGCTGCGTGTTCGTTGCTGTTTGCCTGAGATCTGTTTTGCGATGTTTGTTGTTCGAACGGATTATTTCCGGAGGTCTGGCTGGAGGTCTGGCCACCGCTGCCACGACCGAGTTCTTTCAGTGCTTTGCCAAGTAGATCACCAAGGCCACCTCCCGAACTTGTGCCGGTATTTTGTTGACCAAAGCTGCCTCCCGTACTACCACCTGCTGTGGTCCCTCCGGTGGATTGTCCGCCACCAAAAACGCCGCCGCCTTGTTGACCTGAGTTTTGACCACTGCCGCCAACACCCAGCAGTTCCTCCAGCGCCTTGGCGCCGGTGCCGGTATTTAAAGATCCACTGCCTTTGGTACCAGCACCAAGCAGTTGTCCAAGAATATCAGTAGCGTTCATTAAGGGTGACTCCGTTGATCACTGATCTAGTTATACAAATTCAATACGATTGCCGAGCCAGGCAGCAAAGATCGGAGTTACTCCAGATCAGCAATTCTCGGGCGCAGTGCTTCAAGCGAATAACCGGCTTCAGCAGCCGTTTTTAAAATGTCATCCGCTGACTGGTCACCAGCCTGGCTCAATGCCCAGAGTGCGGCACAGCGCGTACCACTGCGACAATAAGCCAACACTGGCTGCGGCAGATCATTAATATTCTGCTCAAAGTCGTACACATCAGCGTCGCTGATATTGCCGCCGTTAACCGGTTGAAATCGAATCTCTATGCCCGCTGACTCTGCCTGTTTTTGGATGGCTGCGTAAAATGGCTGGTCGGCCTCTTCCTGATCAGGGCGATTGCACAGTATTGAACGAAACTCCGATTGCGCAATTTCTGCAACGTCAGCCTCGGTAATTTGTGGCGCTACAGATAGATGTTCAGTAAGTTTGCGGATATCGGCCATTTGCTATTCCGGAATTGACTAAATTACTTAGTCTATTTGTGCAACAGACTGTCCGCAAGCGTGTCGAGCACTATTAAACGGGCGCAACGCGCAGTATGCGGTTCGCGAATGTTCGCTCCAAACTCAGCTCGCGCCGGGGCAGTTGCCGTGACAGCAGGCAGCTCTGGCGATAATGACTGGTTTAGCCCACAGACGGTGGTCTGCGGCAAGGACAAACCCGCCTGGGCGGCATCGACGGTGAACTTCCGACGTTCGATGCTATGCCACCAGTGCCCAAATAGCGCTATAATGCACAGCGGACAGGCGGACATCGTCCCGGCGACCACTATTTACCACTATCTGAAACCACGGCGAACTTATCTAACTTTGCGATGTCCATTTTTATCAGCGCAAAAAAAAGTTAATCGCTATCAATGCATTACACACAACGGTTGGGTCAAACCCCGATCTGGAGACACAATTAAATGAGTCAGCTACCAAAGCACCTTAATAAAAGACATCCGCTGCATGTAGCGGTGATGGCAGGAACCCTCGCGACAGCGGGTATCGCAGTAGCGGCTCTGGCCGGCTGTGAAAGCACGCCAGATATCGTTGAAGAAGCAACTAATCCGGGAGCACAAAAGAAAGTAGCTGCCGCTGTTTGTAACCCGTGCAATCCTTGTAACCCGTGTGCGGCTGCCGCATGTAATCCGTGCAACCCTTGCAACCCTTGCGCTGCCAAGGCATGCAATCCTTGCAACCCGTGCAACCCTTGTGCTGCCAAGGCATGTAATCCGTGCAACCCATGCAACCCTTGTGCTGCTGGCGCATGTAACCCTTGCAATCCCTGCAACCCTTGCGCTGCTGGCGGAATTGCTGCTTCAGACTTCATCCGACCTGCTGGCGTAGTATTTGATGCTGGCGCAGCGGCCGCAATGGCCAGCAAAGGTGAGCAGCTCTGGAACGATACTTCACTGAGCTCCAACGGTCTGGCATGTGCCTCCTGCCACGCAGGCGGCGCTCTGCTTAATGCCACTTTCGCAGAACCATACCCACACGCAGTTGCAATGCCGACTCAACAGTCTGGCGTTGGTGCAATTGATATCGATGAAATGGTTAACTTCTGCATGCTGGCACCTATGCAGGCTCAGCCACTGGCATGGAACTCAGACGAGATAGTTGCACTGAGCGGTTATGCTCTTGAACTGCAAGCTAACTTCAATCCGTGCGCTGCCAAGGCTGCAGGTAACCCTTGTAATCCATGCAACCCTTGCGCTGCAAAAGCATGCAATCCGTGCAACCCTTGCAATCCATGTAACCCGTGTGCTGCAAAAGCCTGTAACCCTTGCAACCCGTGTAACCCATGCGCTGCGAAAGCCTGCAATCCGTGCAACCCCTGCAATCCATGTGCTGCAAAAGCCTGTAATCCTTGCAACCCATGCAATCCTTGCGCTGCAAAAACTAACTAATAGTTAGCAATGAAAGATGTAATCAGAGAGCCCGCATGTCGGGCTCTTTTTTTCAGCTTATTAATGGCGTTTCAATTTGCTTGCTCAGCGCAAACAGTTGAAACCAATTCAGGTGCTGCGAACACTGATGCAGTTGCACCTGAAGCCGTAGCTTTGGTCGCACCTGCCACGGTAACTATTCCGGCCGGTGAATTTATTATGGGCTCGGATGCCGCCGAGCGGGAATACGGCTATACCCTGGATGAAGCTGCCTACGGGCACTCACGCACCAGAACCGGTCGGTGGTATGACTCGGAGAGAAACAGAACCACTGTTACTACCGACGCTTTCGATATCACCACCACCCCGATCACCAACGCTCAATATCAGTCGTTCATTGCGGCAACTTCGCACCCGGCACCTGATGTTGATCAACAAACCTGGGCAGGTTACGGACTGATTCACCCTTACGACCGCACCCGCAGACATGCCTGGACAAACAATCAACCACCCACCGGCCGCGACAACCATCCGGTAGTGATGGCTACCTATGAAGATGCCACAGCCTATGCAGAGTGGCTGTCACAAACACTCAATGAAAACTGGCGACTGCCCACAGAAGCCGAGTGGGAAAAAGCCGTGCGCGGCAACGATGGCAACATCTTCCCGTGGGGAAATACTTTTGACAGTGCAAAATTAAACAGTCACGACGCGGGTCCGTTCGATACCCTGCCCGTCGGACAACAGTCATCACCAGGGCCGTACGGCTTGCTTGATGGCGCCGGACAGGTCTTTGAATGGATCCTGACACCCGAAGCTCAACGAGCCTGGGTTAAAGGTGGCTCGTGGGATGATAGCGGCTGCGGTGTTTGCAGACCTGCCGCACGTCACAGCAGACCTAAATCACTTCGCCATATACTGATAGGCTTCAGACTAGTTAGAACATCATGACAGCACAGGAAATAAGTAAATCTAACCACTCCACCAATCTGCAGGCACAGTTAGCAGAACTCTCGAAAGAGACGCTCGAAGCCATGCTTGTTGCGGGAGAGAAAATACAAAACTGCTATCGTCTTTTGCAAAAAAACGAACAGTACGGGAATGTTGTGCGTGAAGTGCTTAAGGAGCAAGGCACGTTTTACGAGCTGGAACACTACCCCAAAGGCGATGTACACGATAGTGATTCTCACTCGCAGTATTTCTACCATGCGCACCGAGGCATTGATGGCGAAAACGGCCATTTCCACACCTTCCTGCGTGCCAAAGGCATGGACGGCACGCCAGAGCCGGCACCCTATTCCGGTGATGAAAAATGGCCAGCAGGCGATGACGCACTCAGTCACCTGATTGCAATTTCAATGGATCCCAAAGGTTACCCGATCGGGTTGTTCTCTACCAATCGATGGGTAACCGGTGAAACCTGGTACAAAGCAGAAGACGTTATCAATATGCTGGATAACTTCAACATGGACATGCTCTATCCTTCCTGGCCAGTGAATATCTGGATCACCGAAACCATGCGATTATTCAGGCCTCAGATAGAGGAGCTGTTGATCGCAAGAGACGCATCAGTGGCCCGCTGGCACGAACAACACCCGGACCAGGATGTCTATGAAGATCGTAAACTGGAAGTCACCAGCGACTACCTGATTGATGTCGACATGCAGATAGCGGCAGTGAACGCTGAGTTGGAAAAACGAGCTGCATAAAACTGCACTGCTGTGGATTAAGTGCGGCTGCTGTTTTGGCAGGCAAGGTTGCAACAGATTCCTGCCAAATACAGCCTCATCCAATGGGTAAGATCCAACACTACACGCACGATGCTTATTCTTTGTCTCATTCCATGTTTCATACCATATTTTTGGGCAGGCATTCAGAACCGGCATGCAGGCCGAACACCTTAATCACAATCGCAAGACCGGAAGGTAGTTATGAACGCTGATGACTTGAGATCAAAACAAGACCTTGAGATTGCACGCCAGTTGATGGAGACCGCTGAGGTCAAACGCATCAATGAGATGATCGAAAAACGCGAAGAAAAAGGCCCCATGGGCACGCGTCGGCGACTGCTTGCAACCTCGGTGCGACTCAGTCGCAACATGGCACCCTGGCTACATGAGATGGCCGATGACTGCATGCAAAAACTCGATGTAACTATTCCACTAGAGCTTTATGTGTATGCCAGCCCAACCTATAACGCCGCTTGTGTGAAACCCGAAGACGGCCGGCTGTTCATCATGTTTTCATCCAGTCTGCTTGAATCCTTTGAAGGTGCCGAACTTAAATTCGTAGTAGGGCACGAGATTGCTCACTACTTGTACGGCCACCACGATATCCCGATTGGCTACCTTTTGAATGGTCGTGCAAAACCAAGTCCGAAACTGGCATTGCAGTTAACTACCTGGTCGCGCTATGCAGAGATCTCGGCTGACCGCGCCGGCGCACACTGCGCACAGGACCCGATCGGAGTAGCACGCGCACTCTTCAAACTGGCCTCGGGTCTAAGTAGCAAGCTGGTGCAGTTCAACATTGAAGAGTTTATGGAACAGGTCGATGAGATGCAGGTTGAAGATGCTGAGCCTGGTCAGGGAGCGCCACAGGAAGACTGGTTTATGACGCATCCGTTCAGCCCGTTACGGGTACGTGCATTGCGTTTGTATGATGCATCTGTACTCGCCAAAAAAGACGGCACCAGTGTCGATGAGCTGGAGGCAGGCGTACAGGTACTCATGACCATCATGGAACCTAATTACCTTGAAGGCCGCACTGATGACGCCGAGGCCATGCGCCGCTTATTGTTTGCAGCGGCTC
>CAZQKJ010000201.1:0-6868 GCA_964593315.1 uncultured Granulosicoccaceae bacterium | reverse complement strand
TACTCTTTGCGCAAGTCTTCAAGTGATGCAGTCCCAAGTGACGATACACCAAATAAAGTTCCGATTTCTTCAGCCGCAGCTGCAACTGCCACCTCCCCCTGATGGTGAAATAATCTTTGCAATGCAGTTGGGGAGCAGTAGAACGGTACATCAAGTCTCTGCCCCATCACAGTTACCGAGAGATCTACATCACTTACACCACGTAAAACGTTTGGGACAAGATCGACTGCTTCATAAGACTGGGTATTACGTCGCAAGGTTAACTCATCATCCGCTCCACCATCTATATAGTTGAAAATTGGCCCTGGTAGTCTGCGTCTTGCCAGTTCTCGATAATCATGAAAGTTGTGACAATGCTTGAGTCTCAATTGTTAATTTCCATAAGCGACAGCAGGTAACCACATAGTGAGTACAGGAAAAGCGAAGACTATTCCAAGCCCAATTAGCTGTAACAGCACAAATGGTATCACTCCACGGTAAATATCCCCTAAACGAACTTCGGGCGGACAAACCCCTTTCAGATAGAACAATGCGAATCCTACCGGAGGAGTTAGAAAGGATGTTTGCAATGTGACCGCAACTAAAATAGCAAACCACACTACCGATGGATCACCAACTACTCCATAACCATCCACCGGAAGATCAAGCGATAAAATCACAGGCAACATTAACGGCATAATGATTAATGTAATTTCAATCCAGTCCAACAAAAATCCCAGGAAAAAAATAATAAAGAGAATGAAAGCTACCACCAGATAAGGATTGTCAAACGAGCCAAGCACCATATTTTCTATAATCTCATCGCCACCATAGCGACGTAGAACAAACGCAAAAAAAGCTGCAGTAATGAAAATACCTACAATGTAACCACTAGTGTTTAGAGTTTGCCGCATCACATCCTTAAGCACCCTAAAGCTCAGATTGCGACTTGCCAGTGCTAAAACAGTCGCTCCCATAGCGCCAAGACCAGACGCTTCAGTGGGAGTCGCCAGGCCAAAAAATATCGACCCCAGCACTAACACTATTAGTAGAAAGGGAGGTAACACTGAAACTAGTAGATCAAAAATAACTTTTAAAGAAATCGCTTCTCGGCCCACAGGCAAGGGCATAGCGTCAGGCTTTATTAATCCATAAACAATAATAAAGGCAATATACAAAGCACCGAGAAGAAGGCCGGGAAGCAAGGCTCCCATAAACAAGTCACCGAGCGATATCGCTAGCTGATCAGACATTATTACCAACATAATGGACGGCGGTATAAGAATGCCCAATGTTCCAGATGCTGCAACAGTGCCACTGGCAATCGTGCTACTGTAGTTTTGCGCAATCATTGTCGGTATACCCATTACCCCCAACAAAACCACAGACGCACCAATAACTCCGGTTGAAGCCGCGAGAATAATACCGATAAGCATGACAGATAGAGCTAAACCACCGCGTAGTGCACCAAATAACACCTGCATAGATCTCATCATTCTTTGCGCTACACCGGAACGATCTAACATTAAGCCCATAAAAATAAACATCGGCAAAGCAACAAGAACCGGATTTTTGATCGTGCCACCAAAGAATCGACCACCGAGAGCCGCAAGTTTTTTATAAGATAACCTTGCGCTATCATAATCAATAAACTCACGAAGGATTGCCTTGTTGGGATCAAGTACAAACTCGCCTATTACAATAAAGATCAAGCTGATCCCTACCAAAGAGTACGCCACTGGAATGCCACGAAACAAAAGAAAGATGAAGCCCAGAAACATACTCAGGACTACCCAGTGATTGAGATCCATGATCTCAGCCATTGAAGAGATAATTTGCATTTTCTTATCCGAGGGCTCGCCGTCGATCCAATATAAAATTTGCGAGTATGCTCACTATGACAATGGCTAGGCCAACCCATATTGCATAGTCCAACAGAGAGCTCTTTGAAACCTGCCGTGGCTTAAGCTCGCTACTACTCAGACGAATCATCCACCATAGGATGTAGTAACACATTCGCTCCGCTATAAACCATGCGGCTGGAAACATAGCAATTAGCATCGTCCAGAAACGCAACCGGGCAAAGCGCGCTAGGTGTCGAGTCAGCATAGAAATACCAGCAAGTACTGCCAATGCAAAAATAAAAGGCATAGACATCTTTAGCAAATACAAACGATGCAAACCATTGGGACTATCGGATCCCTCACTCACTAGCACAGAAGCCCAACCATAGTGAAGCAAGATATCAGTCATCATTGCAAGAAAGGGTAATAGCAACCAACCTAGACCAAACACTTCTATCCGTGCCTGCTTTTTTTCACTAAACCCAGAATGCAGAATATCCACTCTCACATGACTTTGGGTTGTGATTGCGTAAACAAATCCTACTGTCATAGCAAAGCCGTATATCCACCACTGTGCATCATCCAGCCACGCTTGATTGTTACCCATTTTTCGAATTACAACCTGCGTACAAATAGCGATCATCAGGATTGGAAATAGCCAGGCTGTCGCATTAGCCAATTGCACTACCATTCGATCTATGAATTTTTGTTCGTCACGGTCTCGCACACCCGGGTCGGAAGAAACAGCAGCGGATTGTTCTATGGATGTGTCATCGTTACCCGACATAGTAAGTCCTTAAGTGAACACACTATGAGCGGGCGTTCATCACAGCCCGCTCATTGGTGGCTTACTGGCGTGGCAGGTAAATTGAAGATGACCAGGTTGAGTAACCTTCGCGATACTCTTGCAAGTCATTCCAGACTTCCTGAAAAAATTCATCGCCATCAGACAACTCACTAACCACTTCTTCCCACGCACTTTCAAACGCAGTCAGCATTTCGGGAGACCATTGCTTGATGGTGACACCGTTGTTCTCAATGTTAGCTACCATAGCGGCATAGTTTTTCGCTTCACCTTCGGCAAGATTGGTCATTACATTGGCAAGACAAGCCACATTTATCTGATTCTGTACAATCGCGTCAAGGTCATCCCATATATCTTTATTAATCAGCAATTCAAACAATGTGGAAGGCTGATGCCAGCCTGGAAAGTAGTTGTACTTCGCAATCTTATGAAAGCCCAGCCGTGCATCGATTAACGGCATTGAAAACTCGGTTGCATCAATAGCTCCGCGCTCCAGCGCTGGAAAGATATCAGACGCACCCAATAGAGAGGTAGAGACGCCCAGTTTCTCCATGACCTTCGCACCTAAGCCAAAGAAACGCATGTTTAGTCCCTTGAGATCTGCCACCGTGTTGATTTCGTTTTTAAACCAACCCGACGTCTCCGGAGCAATAATCCCGCAAGGCACTGTGTGAACGTTGTAGCCGTTGTCGTCATACATTTGTTGCCAGTATTTTGCACCGTCATCGTAGAGAATCCAGCCCATAAACTCACCCGCCTCGGGCCCGAACGGCACAGCAGCAAAAAGTGACGCTGCATTGATCTTGCCTTGCCAGTAGCCTGAGGTGGCGTATGCCGCATCCACCGAGCCGTTAGACACAGCATCCAGCGCCTCCAGTGTCGGCACCAGCTTATTAGGATCAAAATGCTCAAACTCCACATCGGTAGAAATACTATTGATTTTTTCTACAAAATCTACAGCTGCCGTACCTAGAATCGGTAGGTTTTTAGCGAAGGCTGACGTCATCTCAAGACTATCTTGAGCAGACACCGCGCCTGACATTATCAACCCGGCAACTCCGGCAGAGATTAGAGTTCTCATTGCTTCTCCTCGAATAACTAGTGATTAACTGGCCAGAACAGACCATTGATTCGGATTTACATCTCCGATACCGGTAAAATAACTTTACCAGCCTAATTGGTCAAGTTTATTTACCATAACCGGGTCTCAAATAAAAACTGGCCATAGAAAATCCAAACAGAGACAATGTTTTAAAAAAGGCAGGAGGGCTTGATGCGCCGCAAAAATACACCGAATCGGTTTTTTGACCGGATAGAGAGCAAATCACTATCTGGAGAGGTGGTTACGCAGATCGAAAATCTGATTTTGTCTGGAGTGCTAACAGAGGGAGAAATGTTGCCCGGTGAACGCGAACTCGCTGACCAGTTCGGTATTTCTCGACCTAAGGTTCGCGAGGCTCTGAGCCAACTTGCTGACAGTGAATTACTGAACATTGTGCCGAACGACGGAGCCTATGTGGCGCAGCTCGGCGGAGAAGCAATGTCACCAGCAATGGTGGCTTTGTTTAACCGCAGTACAAATGCTATCCGCGACAATCTGGAATACCGGCGCGAAAGTGAAGGTTTTGCATCGAGGCTTGCTGCTCAAAGAGCAACAGATCAAGACCGATCAGAACTCAGACGACTTCTTGAAGCCATCAAAGAGGCAGATTCAGTGCAGGACAATACGCGTGCCTCCAATCTTGATATGGAATTGCACCATTGCATTGCATTTGCAGCTCACAATCGCACACTCACTCACATGATGACAGCGCTATACAATCTTAACCGCAGCTCAATAACCTATAACAGACATGAGCTAATGAATATGGAAACGGTAGCAGAGTCAATACAACAGCAGCATGAAGATATAGTTGAACATATCTGTCAGAGCAAACCCGTCAAAGCCGAAAAAGCAGCGCATGCGCACATCGATTTTGTGATTTCTCTTATCTCTACTGCTTTCGAACAGCAATCGCGCGAGTCATTGTCACGCAAAAAATACAATAGAAAAAAAGCGTCTGGTTAAACCGCTGTCGACAAAACTGTCACACACGCTGACAGTTTTGTAGTACGAAGGTACTTTCGCTTAAACTTCTTGTCCCGCAAGAAACAACCAGGTTTCAATCACAGTATCCGGGTTAAGCGATACACTGCTTATGCCCTGCTCCATCAACCACTTGGCAAGATCCGGATGATCAGACGGACCCTGACCACAGATCCCCACATACTTACCGGCTTTGTTGGCAGCAGCGATTGCCGATGCGAGCATTTTCTTGACTGCAGGATCACGCTCATCAAACAAGTGCGCTATCAAGCCAGAATCACGGTCAAGACCCAGAGTTAATTGTGTAAGGTCATTTGAGCCAATCGAAAAGCCATCAAACTTCTCTAGAAATTCCTCTGCAAGAATAGCGTTACTCGGCACCTCACACATCATGACGATGTTCAGATTGTTCTTGCCTCGCTCAAGGCCATTATCCTTTAGCAGACCCAGTACCTCATCAGCCTCTTGCAAGGTACGTACAAACGGGATCATGATCCAGACATTCTCAAGGCCCATTTCTTCACGTACTTTTTTGAGCGCACGACACTCGAGTTCAAAGCACTCTCTGAAAGACGAAGATATATATCTTGAGGCACCACGAAACCCGATCATCGGATTTTCTTCATCAGGTTCAAACAAATCACCACCCAGCATATTGGCGTATTCGTTCGATTTAAAATCGCTCATTCGAACAATTACCGGGTGTGGTGCAAAGGCCGCCGCCAAGGTTGATACACCTTCAGTGAGCTTCTCTATGTAGAACTCAACCGGTGACGCATACCCTGCGGCTCTTTCATCTATCTCGGTTCGAACAGATTCTTCCATCATTTCGTAGTTCAGCAGAGCTTTGGGATGTACTCCGATAGTGTTGCTGATCATGAACTCAAGTCGTAACAGGCCAACACCATGATTAGGCAATCGCTGAAAATCAAAAGCACGTTCGGGGTTGCCAACATTCATGGTAATTTTAAATGGTAATTCAGGCAGTCCGTCCAGTTGAATTTCATTGACTTTGTATTCGATCTGACTATCGTACACTTTGCCTGTATCACCTTCAGAGCAGGATACAGTAACGTCCATACCATCTTGCAGTTTAGCGGTAGCATCCTCACACCCAACCACTGCAGGCACGCCGAGCTCCCGGGCTATAATCGCTGCATGGCATGTACGGCCTCCGCGGTTAGTCACAATAGCAGCAGCGCGTTTCATCACCGGTTCCCAGTCGGGGTCGGTCATATCTGTTACCAGTATATCGCCTTCCTGCACGCGAGACAGCTGCTCAAGACTCGGGATATTACGAACCTTACCGGCTCCAATTTTTTGACCGATACTTCTCCCTGTCACCAACACCGTTGCATTCGAACTATCAAGTTCATAACGACGTATCACATTTTTGTTAGAGCGCGACTCTACAGTTTCCGGTCGAGCCTGAAGAATATAAAGCTTGCCGTCCACACCGTCTTTACCCCATTCGATATCCATTGGGCGACCGTAGTGCTTTTCAATGGTCACAGCCATGGATGCCAGAGAGGCTATATCCTCATCAATCAGAGAAAATCGCATTTGTTCGGATAGTTCGGTATCTACGGTCTCTACCGCAACCTTATCTCCGTAGATCATCTTTATCAGTTTGCTACCACGGTTACGCCGCAAAATAGCGGGTTTCCCGGCCCCTAGTGTGCCTTTATGCACGTAGAACTCATCGGGATTAACTGACCCTTGTACAACACACTCGCCAAGCCCCCATGAAGAAGTAATAAACACGACATCTTCAAATCCGGTTTCCGTGTCAATTGAAAACAGTACGCCACTCGCACCGATGTCACTACGCACCATTCTCTGTATACCCGCCGACAGTGCTACCTCTGCATGGTCAAAACCCTGATGAACTCGATAGGATATTGCTCTGTCATTGTACAGGGATGCGAACACCTCTTTGATACGAGCCAGCACATCTTCAATACCAACCACATTCAAAAAGGTTTCTTGCTGCCCTGCAAAGGATGCCTCCGGGAGATCCTCTGCTGTGGCCGAAGATCTCACTGCGACGGATATCTCGCCACCACTTTGCAGCTCGGTATAAGCATCACGCACAGCTTGCTCAAGTGGCGCCGGAAAAGGTGTCTGCATGACCATCTCGCGAATCTGCTTACC
>CAZQKJ010000200.1:0-6876 GCA_964593315.1 uncultured Granulosicoccaceae bacterium | reverse complement strand
TCTGTTAATCGCCGCAGCTGCAGCCTTTAACTCTCGTGCATCAATACCTGAAAAAGTGTCTTCAATATTTTGAATCGCGGCACTGACCATATCACGGTATACGCCACCGAGTTTTCCGGATTGTCCCAACGACTGCAGCCACCGGGCTCTGTCTGGAAAATTGATAACACCGCGCCGTATCTCTTCCCTAAACGGGCTACGGAAATCTTCATATCCGTCAAAGCCTACTGAACGCGCCATGCGTACCAGTGTATTGGGTTTAACATCAGCAGCGACCGCTATCTCACGAATCGAACTCACACCGACATCATTCGGGTTATCCAGGACATAGGATGCGGCCTTGCGAACTTCAGGGGTTAGCTGAGTGAGTTCAGCGGACAATGCCATCAAAACAGCACTGCTGTCTGCCAGCGGCGCAGTTGGTACATTTATACTATTCATGATTGACGAGAGTACATTTGTTTAATTAGTATCGCAATTGTTATTGTAACGAGTACACAAATAGCCAACATGAGCCTACCTAAAAACGCAAAAGTGGTCATTGTCGGTGGTGGGGTTATGGGCTGCGGCCTCGCCTACCACCTGGCCCACGAAGGCTGGACCGACGTGGTACTACTGGAGAAAGCTGAGTTAACCTCCGGCTCAACATGGCACGCAGCCGGACAGATCACCCATTCAACTTCAAGCTTCAGTCTTGGCAAGTGTGTTGACTACAACATTGGTCTTTATTCAGGCGCACTGGAAAAAGAAACCGGCCACAACGTCACCTGGCACGGTTGCGGATCTTTTCGCCTTGCGTACGAAGAGGATGAGATGGACTGGCTGCGTCACACATTAAGTGTCGGGCGATCACTTGGCTTCAATATAGAGCTGGTAGATAAACACTTTATTCAGACTCTACACCCCTACTACAACCTTGAAGGTGTACTGGGAGCTCTGTACACACCCGATGATGGTCACGTTGATCCATCCGGTGTTACCCAGGCTATGGCGACCGGCGCACGACAGCTCGGCGTAAAAATTATACGCCGTTGCCGTGCTACCAATATTGTTCAACTGGCAAACAAAGAATGGAAAGTCTCTACTGAAAAGGGAGATATTATCTGCGAACACGTAGTGAATGCAGGAGGCACCTACGCACGCCAGATGGGTGAATGGTCTGGCCTTCAGTTACCGATGACCTCCATGACACATCATTACTTCGTGACGGAAACAGTACCGGAGTTTGAAGGCCTTAAAGAAGAGCTTCCGGTTGTACGGGACGATCGCAAAGTATCCGGCTATATCCGCATGGAGCAAAAGTCAGGATTGATCGGCATCTATGAGAAAACCAACCCGAATGCCGTGTGGCTGGACCATTGTCCATGGGAGGCTGAGAACGAGCTGTTTCAGCCAGACTATGATCGGGTCATGCCCTGGCTTGAGAACGCACTAGAGCGGATGCCAATATTCGCAGAACTGGGAATCAAAAGAGACGTACATGGTGCAATATCACATCCACCAGACGGTAATCCACTCATCGGTCCCGCACCTGCTGTCACTAACTACTGGTGTTGTTGTGGCACCCAGATCGGTATTGGCTGGGGGCCGGGTCTGACACGTGAACTGGCACGCTGGATGGTACACGGAGCTGCCGACATCTCTATGCGCGATTATGATCCGCGCCGGTTTGGCAGCTATGCAGATAAATCATGGCAGATCATCAAAGCCAAAGAAGACTATTGTTTGCGCCACGAAATACCCTACCCGCACTTTAACCGACTCGATGGTCGACCGATCAAACCGTCACCACTGTATGAAAGACTGAAGAATAAAGGAGCGGTTTTTGAAGAAGTATATGGCCACGAAAGACCCAGATGGTTTGCACAGGCACCGGTTGCACAGCGAGACCACTATTCTTTTAAACGCAATGAGGTGCATGACATACTGGCAAAAGAAATTGCTGCCACAAGACAAAGTGTCGGCATCATGGATATATGCGCCTTCACCAAAATCGAAGTACACGGGGCTGATGCACAATCCTTTCTGGAAGCATTGATAGCAAACAGACTACCCGCTAAACAGGGTGGCATCATCCTCAGTCACTTTCTGAATGAACGCGGGCGTATTGAACTTGAAACCACCGTAGTCAGACTGGCAGAGAATAGATTTTATCTGGTCTGTGCCGCTTTTTTTGAACAGCGCTTACTTGATCATCTGAATTCACATCTATCCGATGAGGCAATAGAGATCATTAATCACTCAAGCGCATGGGGTGCGCTTGCGATTAACGGACCCAACGCCCGATCTGTACTGGCAGCGTGCACAGACGCGCCACTGGATAACGCCAGTTTCCGCTGGATGAGTGCTCAGGAAATCACCATTGCCGGTCACAGCTGCTGGGCGTTCAGAATGTCTTATGCAGGAGAGCTGGGTTGGGAAATACATACGCCGTGCGAAAATCTACTCAAGGTCTACGATGCCCTGTGGGAGGCAGGTAGTAAGCACAATATCGTCGATTACGGATCATTTGCCATGAACACCATGCGCATGGAAAAAATGTTTAAAGGCGCCGGTGAACTAACCAATGAGGTCACCCTGCCGGAAGCCGATGTCATGCGCTTTGTTAAAATGGATAAAGAGTTTCTCGGCAAGGAACAAACTCAAGTAAGCCTTGATAAAAATTTACCCTGGGTATGTACTTACTTACACATAGAGCCGAACGGTGTAGAAGATGGCCACGGGGGAGAAGCCGTAGTGTTTAAAGGGAAGGTTGTGGGATCTATTGCCTCAGTAGCTTATAGCCACACAGTCGGCAAGATACTGGCGTTTGCCTACATCAAGCCCGCTGCATCTGCACCAGGCACTCAACTTGAGGTAGTGATCGCAGGCACAGCACGCAACGCCGTTGTACACGATAAACCGGCCTACGACCCCGATAGCCTTTTGCCTCGCACCGATGCATAGCTACGGACTACCAAGCCTGAGGTTACCGAGTCTGAAATGAAAATAACCAAACTGACTGTCTACCAGAAAGATCTGCCCTTAAAAGACCCCTACTGGCTTTCAGGTGGCCGACTAAAATTTGAAGTACTCGATGCCACACTGATAAAAATAGAAACCGATGCAGGCATCGTTGGCTGGGGTGAAGGCACACCCTGGGGGCACACCTATGTACCGGCACACGGACCAGGTATCCGAGCTGGCATCGAGACCATGGCACAGGCCATACTCGGGCAGGATCCACGTAAAGTTGAGTTGGTAGAGCGCGCCATGGATGTTTGTTTACCGGGTCACTTCTACGCTAAACAACCGATTGACCTTGCCTGTTGGGACATCATGGGCAAAGCATTTGAATTGCCGATTGCCGATCTGCTCGGCGGTAAGCGTGAATCAGGCACTCCAGCGGCCTCATCGGTCTCCTCAGGCGAACCGGAGTATATGATGGGCATCATCAACGCTTATCGCGATCAAGGATATATAGCCCACTCCGCCAAAGTCGGCGGCAGTGACACCGCAAAAGACATAGAACGGATTCGCCACATCGAATCAAATCGCAAGAGCAACGAAATTATCCTTTATGACGTCAACCGCGCATGGACAAGACGCGAAGCCAGTATCGTGATGAATGCAGTAGCCGAGCTTGGCGTGACGTTCGAACAGCCAGGTGAAACGCTTGATGATATTGCAGAGATCCGAAAAGTCACGAGCTCTCCAATCAGTGTCGATGAGTCATTAGTTACTCTGCAAGACGCCACGCGTATTGCGCGTGATGGTATAGCCGATGTATTTGGAATTAAGCTCAACCGGGTTGGCGGACTGACTAAAGCGCGACGCATGAGAGATGTTGCCATTGAGCACGGAATACAAATGTTCATCATGGCGACCGGCGGCTCTGTTCTGGCCGACACCGAGGCCGCGCACTTCGCACAATCGATTCCCGACGCGTTTATACAAGCCTGCTGGTCATGTCAGGACATGCTAACACTGGATATTGCACCAGGTAGCGGCCCACGATGTATTGACGGCTTTATCACTGTCGATGACACACCAGGACTTGGAGTCACACCGGATGAATCATTACTCGGTGAGCCGGTCGCGGTCTACGGTTAAAAAGATGAATCAACAGAACTGGATTGACAGAGCTCAAGTGGTGTTACCTGCGGGTGGCCTTGGAAATTTTGATCCCGGTATCTTTATTCGCAATGGTGAAGGCTCAAGAGTATGGGATGAAAACGGTAAAGAGTATATTGATTACCTAATTGGCTCTGGCCCGATGTTACTCGGTCACGGACACCCGGAAGTCAATGAAGCTGTACAAAGTCAATTACGCAAGGGCACCACTTTTTTCGCCAACAACAGCGCAAGTGTTGAGCTCGCCGAAGAGATTTGCCGCGCCGTGCCTTGTGCTGAACAAGTGCGCTATGTTACCTCCGGCGGTGAGGCCGACATGTATGCACTGCGGCTGGCCAGAGCTTTCACTGGTCGCAGTAAGATCCTCAAGTTTGAAGGCGGATATCACGGCATGTCTGCAGAGGCACAAATGAGTCTGGCGCCAACACAACATGCTAACTTTCCGCAGGCCATACCCGATAGCGCAGGTATTCCTGATGGCGTGCGCGATGAAATGCTGATCGCACCGTTCAACGATATTGAATCTGTAAGATCAATACTCGATGAATTTGCAGGTCAGGTTGCAGCCATCATTGTTGAACCGTTGCAACGGGTTATCGCTCCCGAGCCCGGCTTCCTGCAGGGCCTGCGCGACGAGTGCACAGCACGCAATATCGTGTTGATCTTTGATGAAATCGTTACGGGCTTCAGACTCGCCTACGGCGGCGCACAGGAACGCTACGGCGTCACACCGGATTTGTGCACCCTTGGAAAAATAATAGGCGGCGGCTTTCCGCTGGCAGCCATTGCCGGGCATAGAGACATCATGACACACTTTGATAAATCCCTGGCTGGAGATGGCTTTTTGATGCAGTTGGGCACTTTATCAGGTAATCCTCTCGCAGCTGTTGCAGGACTCAAAACCATGGAAGTACTGCGCCGCGAAGGCAACTATGAAAGGTTGATCAATACCGGTGAGAAAATAATGTCCCTGTTAAGCACACAACTTGATCAATCCGGTCATGCCTATCAAATATCCGGCGACCCGACTTTATTCGACGTGGTCTTTACCGAAACCAGTCTCATTGATTACCGGACAAGCCAAACTGCAGACACCGAAAAAAATGCAAGATTTAACAGCGCTCTGCGGGACAACGGCCTGTTGAAATCTCCGGGTAAACTGTACTCAAGCCTGGCAATCACCGAGGCGGATCTTAAGGTCACCAAAGAAGCAATCAGTCAGGCCGTAAAACGCCTCTGAAACAAGAGCCTTAAAATTTCAATCTCACTGTAACGCGATACGGTATAGTGCAGGCAGTTTCAACACCCGTTGTGGGACGTCACACCAGCACTCAATAGACGCGCGTATTCGCCACTAGACTTGTTTCTCACAGCGTTATCGCTATTGACAAATCAGGACCCTAATCCATTGAGCACAAGCCATCGAGTACGCGAACATCGACACTAACGTTCGAGGCATTTTTTTAATGATCGGATCCATGGTGGCTTTTTCTATCGCAGACACTCTGGTTAAGCTCTCAACCGCTTCAATCTCCGCGGCTCAAGTATTGTTTTATCTGATGGCCGGCGGTTTGGTCCTGTTTGCATTGATGGCTAAGTTACAGGGTGATCGATTGATAGATTCCAGGGCACTGTCACCTGTTCTGCTACTGCGGTACATAGCCGAGATCGCCGGTATGGTGGGCATGGTGATGGCGTTAGCTACCGTTCCTATCTCATCCGTTGGTGCAATCACACAAGCATCACCACTGGTGGCGGCAGTAGGTGCCGTTGTCTTTCTTAAAGAACAAGTCGGCTGGCGCCGATGGAGCTGCATCACAGTTGGATTCATTGGTGTACTTCTGATCGTACAACCGGGTGCCATTGAATTTGATATTTCAATTCTGTGGGCAATACTTGCACTGGCAGCTCTTTCTGTTCGAGACCTTACCACTCGTCTGGTGCCGCCCGACATGGCATCAGCAAGTCTGGCTACCTACACCATGATCGCTGCAGTACCCTTTGCCATTAGCTGGGTGCTCTTCAATGGAGAGAGCCTGTTTCCTGTTCAGAGCAACTGGTTAATTATTATCCCTATGGTGGTGATGGGATCTCTGGGTTACATGCTCCTGATTGCATCAATACGTATGGCTGAGGTGAGCATTGTGATGCCATTTCGCTACTGCCGAGTCATTTTCCTGCTGGTGATAGGCATCATTGTATTTGGAGAGAGACCCAACACACTGATGCTTGCGGGTGCGAGCTTAATTATTCTTTCCGGCACCTATATGGTGTGGCGGGAGCAATACGTGAGAAAAAAACCTGAGCCCCTTAAGCGCTAGTGTAGTGAAACATCCAAACGCTACCACAGAGCCGAAACTGACAGATCTGGTAGTCAAAAAAAAGCCGAAGCAAATGCTTCAGCCTACAAATCTATCGCCTGATCAAACTACCGTAACAATACGGCGCAATTGATTAAAGCGCTTGTACCTTGTTAGCACATGGGCCTTTCTCGCCCTGAGCTACTTCAAATTCAACTTCCTGGCCGTCATTCAACGTTGCGAAACCACCACCCGCCTGAATTTCAGAGTGGTGGACAAACAAGTCCTTGCCACCGTCTTCAGGGGTGATAAATCCAAAACCCTTGTCAGCGTTGAACCACTTAACCGTACCTTTAGCCATAATGCTCTCTTTAATCTGATGAAAACCTAATCCGGCCTATGGTAACACCATTCTTGACAAAGCGTACTTCTATTCACTGACAGGCTGAGCGGTGTAATCCTA
>CAZQKJ010000199.1:0-6878 GCA_964593315.1 uncultured Granulosicoccaceae bacterium | reverse complement strand
CGGTTGACGCAGCGCTCGCAGGTGACCCTGCAGCACAAAGCTCATCAGAGATACAAAGGTCAAGTGCGTGTTCGCCTTCGGCAATTAAATGCAGCTGACTGCCACGATCATCACAGGCGAAGGTTCTGCGCGTGCTTTGCGTATTTAAGTCTAATGATGCCGGACCATTTTCAATATCTCCCGCCAGTGCATTGCACAAACGTACTGATTGCCTGAACGGCAGCAGGGAATCGGATTCACCGTGCAATAAAAACATGGGTGGAAAACTATCCGGCTGAGCTGCAACAATAGTTGGGAAAGAGTTATTCACCACCAGATCGCTTTGAAGATCTACCTGATCAAAAGGCACTCCGATGACACGTTGCATGATATTGATACCGGTCTGGTTGGTGTACTCACCACTTTGAATTTGGCTGGCAAAATCGGTGAAATCAGTGGGAGGGTAAAACAATACGGCGCGCTCTACCTGCTGCGGCTTTGTCACTGACAAATAACCTGCCAGATGTCCGCCGGCGGACTGACCAAACACCACAGGTTTGCCAGATGCCCCGTAGTTGATGGCGTTTTGCTGCACCCAGTCAAACGCGTCATCAACATCGGATAGCAGTTGCTCAAATGTGGCGTTATGACACTCGGGACTGCCGTCAGAGTCGGACACCAGCCGATAGAACGGCGCAAACACCACAAAGCCCTGATCGACAAAGTGGGTTGCCATATTTTCAATACCTAAAAAACCGGTGCCCCGGTTCTGCCAACTGCCACCATGCAAGGCGATCAGGGGCTTATCTCCTGTGCCAGTATCACCTGAGCCCGGACTGTCCTTGTACACGCGCATCTCAAGCGCACAGTTGCCATTATTGCCCGCTGCATTTTTATAGTTAATTCTTTGCACATAGGGCTGTGCTTTACCTTCAACAGGCAGCGCTCCAATTTCAAACCGTGTGGCGGGAGATAGCGTCCACTGTTGCAATTCAAAGCTATTCGACTGAGCGTTACCCAGTCGATCAGCATCGAGTGCCACGGCACAAAAGTCTGAAAAGCTGGTCTGAAAGAAATCAAAAGCCTCAGTACAGGATGCATCACTGTATCGCACACCGTCAGTACTGGTATCTGCCACCACGCAAGCGGAGTTTGCCAGTTGATAAATTGCCCGTGGCTGCAGATCGGTTTGTAGTGTGGATGTGAGTTCGCAAAACGCCGCGTCTTCAAGAATCTCCTCGATGCGTTGTTGATCAGAAAATATCAACGCCGCCAGAATCTCCAGCCGCTTGCTGTTCAGGAACTCCGTGGTGAGCGGGAACCTCGCCTGCGGCGTCAGTAGCTCATACAATGCTGCGATCTGATCATCGTTGGCGGGCGGCAACTCAAGGTCGATCGAACCATCTTCCTGCGCCAAACTGTCATTCAGTGAATCCTGCAGGCCTGCAACCTGATCGCGCAAACCGTCCGCACTGAGAAGATCATCGACTTCGGATTGTAAAAAGCTCTCAAGCACAGAGCGAAGCAGACTGTCATCAACATCGACGGTGATATCACTTTCACGAAGCTCACCTGTGATGGTGACTTCAGGTGTTAACCTGAGTGTGTTTTCAGTGATGAACTGCGGGTTCAACTCTAATGACAGATCAAGCAGGATGCTGAGAGGCCCGACAGCGCTAAAATCAAAACTGTCACTGGCAAGCTCTACGCAGTCTCCAAGACGAAAACCGAATACCTGCTGAGCTCGACCGCGGGCGTCGATATTCGCCACCACAGCAAGCGACAAACCAATCGGATCAAACAATGACTCGAGCGTGAGCGAGATACCCGTATCACCGCTCAGGGTGATCTCGGTGGTCATTTGGCGGATGGTCGTACCAACGCAGCCATCCTCCACTACGCGATTGGTGATTTCATCTCGCAACACCAGACCGTTATCACTGAGCTCCAGATCGAGCTCATCGAGACGGCGCTGTATTCGATCCAGCACCAGTGTCTCGACCGCGCTGGAATCCATGCGGCTGGCATCCAGTGCCTCGCTCAGCTCGTCGATATCGACGGTGATCGTTTGCGCCCGGGCGACTGACGGCATAACTGAGGCAATGAACAGTGCGCAGAATAAAACCTGCACCCGGAAAACTCGGAATGTGGTACCCATAAAACAGACGGTTACGGTGGCCTTCAGTCCGCAAATTTTACCATCGGAGCATGTCAAACACCGAAAACAGTCCCGGAATTCATCAGCGAGAGCTATTTCAGCGATTATTAAAAAGAACAGCGAGGTTGTTTTCCTTGCATGTCGAACATACCCCACAAAAGGAGCGCCAAAGCCTCTATACTGCCGCTGATCGGTGGAGCGCGTTTGAGTAAGCAACTATATCCGCCGGATGCCCTGATCATGCGGCCGCCACGGCTCCCGCACGACCCCTTTAAGACCACACAGCGCTAGCTGCGGGACCCTATAGTGAACACAGAAACACCGGCGTTTGACGATCTCGCGCTCGGCAAACCGGTTTTGAAAGCGCTGAATGATATCGGCTACGAAAAACCGTCACCGATTCAGGCGCAGACAATACCGGTGCTGCTGGAAGGCCGCGACGTACTCGGTCAGGCTCAGACCGGTACCGGTAAAACGGCGGCATTTGCCCTCCCCGCACTGACACTCATTGATCTTAAAATCAAAGCACCACAAGTCATGGTACTGGCACCGACTCGCGAACTGGCGATCCAGGTTGCAGAGGCGTTTAAAACTTATGCCGCTCATCTTAAAGGTTTTCATGTGTTGCCAATTTACGGCGGACAGGACTACCGGGTGCAAACGCGAGCGCTCGACCGAGGCGTGCATGTGATTGTCGGCACCCCCGGACGAATGATGGATCACATGCGTCGCGGCAATATAAACCTTGAAAACTTAAGAATGTTCACCCTCGATGAAGCCGATGAAATGCTGCGCATGGGATTCATTGAAGACGTTGAATGGATTCTTGAGAAACTGCCAGACACCAGACAAATGGCGTTGTTCTCAGCCACCATGCCACCGCAGATTGCACGCATTGCTTCAAAATATCTAACCAACCCTGAAGTGGTTAAAATTGAAGTTAAAGCCAAAACCGCTGACACCATCCGACAAAGATTTTGGTCGGTCACCGGTCGCAACAAGCTGGACGCACTGACTCGTATACTTGAGGCAGAAGAAATCGATGCCATGCTGATCTTTGTACGCACTAAAACCAGTACGCTGGAGATCGCTGACAAACTGGAAGCTCGCGGCTATGCTGCAGCGGCATTGAATGGCGACATACAACAAAAGCAACGTGAGCGTACTGTCGATCAGCTCAAGCGCGGTAAGCTGGATATAATTGTGGCAACCGATGTTGCGGCTCGCGGGCTGGACGTCGCTCGCGTCAGCCATGTATTGAACTACGATATCCCGACCGATACAGAATCATACATTCACAGAATTGGTCGCACAGGTCGTGCAGGCCGCAAAGGTGAGGCTATCTTGTTTGTCGCACCGCGCGAAAAACGCATGATGCAAACTATTGAGCGCGCGACCAATCAATCCATTGAGCAACTGGTACTGCCCTCAACTGAAGCGATTAATCAACAACGCATTGAAAAATTCCAGCTGCGTATTAATCACGCGATAGAAAATGAAAGTCTCGGCTTTTATGAAAATCTGGTGAAAGAGTATCTTGCATCCAACCCAGAGCATACAGCCACTCAAGCAGCTGCCGCGATCGCACACCTGTTACAGGGTGATGTGCCATTTTTACAGCCGGCACATCAACGCAACAGCGGTAAAAGATCAGAACGCGAACACCGTTCTGAGCGACATGCAAACTCGGATCGTGACTACACGAGTAAAGAGCGCTCTCACAGAGAACGACCAGAGCGTGATCGCACTGATCGCAAAAAGCCTAGGCACGCAGAGATAGAAGCCAGCTCCGGAAACAAATTCGATCATGGTGGTGGCAAGGCAAAAGCGAAAGCTAAAAAACCCAAAATCCCGATGGAGCTCTACCGTCTCGCAGTCGGCAAACAGCACGATGTGAAAGCTGCCAACATCATTGGTGCTATCGCCAATGAATCAGGCATTGAGAGCCAGTACATCGGCACACTGACCATCAACGATGACCACAGCACAGTCGAGCTCCCAGAGGGTATGCCGAAAGCGATCTACAAAGATCTCAAGAAAGTCTGGGTGTGCGGCCAAAAGCTACAGATCTCCCGTATGCGTGACGAGTACGCCGCCAGGAGACGTGCATCTACCGAGTCGGACGATAAACCCGCTCGAAAGAGCTTCTCCGATAAGGGCGGGAAAAAGAGCCACGGTAAACGCACAGGCTCGAACGACTTTTCATCGTCCAAAGGCGGTGCTGGCAAGGGCCGGGGAAATTCCGGTAAAAGCTTTAAAAAACGCAGCCAGTCAAGCAACAAGGCAAAAGGCAAGTCATTTGGTAAACCCGGGTCTAATAAGCACGGGCACTCTGGCAAATCCGGTGGCCATGAGTCGAAGCCTAAATCAGCCAGGGGATCAGCCAAAGGGTCCGGCAAGAACCGAGAGAGCACCACATCCTGATCTTGTGTAGCGAGGCTATCCTGCAAAAGAGGGAATGGCCTGCTATACGGCCAGCGGACCTGCAAAAGACACCACAGTCAAAAAAACAGCTGATCGAAACGCCTCAGCCACCACACCGGGTGGCGGGTACCGGCGCGACAGCATGTTGACATCCGGTCACAGCATTAGCACTATCAACTAACCTTCGCAATTGTGTTTGCCTGTGGCATCTGAAGAAAAATCGTACAACCGCCCTCTGCTCGTGGTGCGCAGCGCCCTGTTTTGGGTCTGGCTAATATTCTGGACTCTGTTATGCGCACTGCCAGTGTTGGTTTCAGGGCTGTTCTCACACAAGGTATGTATGCTTTTCACCCGACTATGGGTGAATGGTGTACTGAACGGTATCAAATATATCTGTGGCCTTTCCTGCATTGTTCACGGTCGCGAAAACATACCCGACCACGCTTGTCTTGTGATGGCCAAACACCAATCAACCTTTGAGACATTTTTCATCGCACAGTTAATGCACGACTTTGTCTATGTGGCAAAACGATCCCTGACATTGATTCCGATTTTTGGCTGGACACTTAAAATCCTGGACTTTATTTTGATCGACCGAAAAGCAGGTCGAACAGCAATGGCACAATTGGTTGAACAATCGAGAGAGCATCTTGAACGCGGCAACCACGTTGTGATATTTCCGGAAGGCACACGCATGCCAGTCAACGCGGCGCCCGCCTATCGTGCCGGCGGTGCGGTGGCGGCATCGAAGATTCCAGCCGACATTATACCAATAGCTCACAATGCCGGTGAGTTCTGGCCACGCATGGGTTTTATCAAGTGGCCAGGTCAAATCACAATGCATGTCGGGCCAGTGATTAATTCAACAGGCAAAACACCTGATGAGATACTGGAAGAGACTCAAGCCTGGATCGAAGATCGTATGCGGGAAATAACGGTTACCGACCGATTTCCGTACAAAAGTCGTTCTACTGCAACGGCATGAATATGTATGGCCTGATCACATCTTTGATGTATCACCATCTGCGATAGTCTAAAACGCTTGTACAGCCGAACACTTACACCGGCTTAAATAACAGTGCTAAACAAAAGAGAACTTTCATGACGGGTACAGCTGATATCGGTGTTATCGGGCTCGCGGTAATGGGCCAGAATCTAATTCTGAATATGAACGATAACGGCTACAAAGTGGTAGCTTTCAATCGGACCTATAGTAAGACAGAAGCTTTTCTTAACGGCCCTGCCAAAGATACCAATATAGTCGGCGCCGAATCGATGGAACAAATGATCTCTCTTTTAAGCAAGCCGAGAAAAGTTCATCTGATGGTACGCGCCGGAGCAGTAGTGGATGCTGTTATAGAGCAACTGATTCCACTGCTTGACGAAGGAGACCTGATCATTGATGGAGGCAACTCTAACTTTGAAGATACCGAACGCCGCACCCAATCACTCACTGAAAAAAAGCTTCTCTTCATAGGCACCGGTGTATCCGGCGGTGAAGAAGGCGCTCGAAATGGCCCTTCCATGATGCCCGGTGGTAATAAGGTCGCATGGCCGATGATTAAAGATTTGTTTCAGTCTATCTGCGCTAAAACAGATAGTGGCCAGCCCTGTTGCGATTGGGTTGGCGAAGGGGGTGCCGGACACTTTGTAAAGATGGTGCATAACGGTATCGAGTACGGCGATATGCAACTGATATGTGAAGCCTATTATTTCATGCAAAACGCACTCGGCATGAACAACGCCGAAATGCAGCAGGCCTTTAGTGACTGGAACGCTGGTGAACTCAATAGCTACCTGATTGAAATTACTGCTGATATTCTCGGCTACAAAGAAAATGATGAATACGTCGTCGATACCATTCTCGACAAAGCCGGCCAAAAAGGCACTGGCAAATGGACTGGTATTAATGCTCTTGAACTGGGTATTCCACTGACACTGATCGGTGAAGCTGTATTCGCACGATGCCTGTCGGCATTAAAAGACCAGCGACTAATGGCCGCCGAAATACTAACCGGTCCGGAAACCACTACGATAACAACAGAAAAAGAAACATGGATCAAAGCACTGGGTGACGCACTGCTTGCTGCAAAAATGATTTCTTACACTCAGGGTTACATGTTGATGGCGGCGGCTGCAAAAGAATACCAATGGGATCTGCAATACGGCTCGATTGCGCAGATGTGGCGCGGTGGCTGTATCATCAGATCGGTATTTCTCGATCACATTAAAGACGCATTCGACAAAGACCCTGCCCTACCCAACCTGCTACTCGATGACTACTTCAAAGACAGCATTGATAAAACCCAGTCGGGCT
>CAZQKJ010000198.1:0-6947 GCA_964593315.1 uncultured Granulosicoccaceae bacterium | reverse complement strand
TGTCCGCCCTGATTACTGTTGCCTGCGTAATTGCCAATGTTGTCAGCCGTTCTCTGCCCTCGATTCTGGTTGTTTTGCGGTCGTCGATTATTCTGAGCCGGTCGGCGTCGCGGTTTAGCACCCTGGGCGCCATTAGCCTGATTGCCGCCATCTGCTGCACGTGGTTTGGGCTTACTTCTGGGGCGGCGATTGGCTGTCGGCTTGTTATTGGGTGTTTCTGACATAGGCTGTTTTCTTCAGCTAGGGCTTTGATGACAAAGAAATGACAAAACTGGGAAATGACAAATTTGGTTCTGCGCGCAATACGCGACCACGAGCGCTGCGATTGCTTGCCATTTGCTGACTGCTGCTTGTCTGAAAAGCGTGCGAATTCGCCGGATTCAGACGGTTGTGTTCAATTTTCACGAACATGTAAATATCAGGATTGATGAGCCATATCGCTGGGCTTTTCTTTGAGTTTTCGTTCAGTTGAGCGCCATACGAGTCATAAAGCTTGACTGTCGTCGGGCAACATACTTTTAATATTTTTTGTTTATTTTCAGCAACTTGGTGGTGCGTCAGCTCAGCTGTAACGGCACTCTCTACTCTGTTGCGGGTGGCATGCAGTTCTACTGCAGCAGCTCGGCCTTATCTGCCGACGTTATCGGCTCTAAATTGCCGATCAATTACCGAATGTTAGCAAACTTTTAGCATGATGTGCCAGTGGATCATGCAGCTTTGAGGCTCAATGGCCATCCTGGCGCGTTAATTCTGTGTCTGAACATCGAAAACTATTGGGCTAGTTAGTGTTGCCGCCCAATGCTGGCCGGGTGTTTGAGATCATGGCGGAGTCCGCCACTGTCACCTCTGATACCGGAATTGCTGCCGTTTTATTCAGCGATAGCTGCTCGACCGTTATTTTGTCTGAGGTAGCCTGTGCACCAACCGCTTCTACTTTTTCTTTATTCCTGGCGGCCACTTCTGAGCTGCCGGTAGTCAAAGGTTGATTGCACACATAAAGCAGCAGTGCAGCGAAGGCGATTTCCGCGAAAATGACAACGCCTGACTGAGAATTAGCGAAAGCTGCCGCCTGGGAATAGCCGTCCGGGCGGGGATCATGAGCTTCATGGGAATCAGTATCAGTCTCCAGGCCGGGCGTAAGCGTGGCTGCTTCGGGAGTGGCGTTTTGGCCCGCGCCTGATGCCTTTCGGGCGTTGCCCACAGAGGTGTACTGAGAAGATTTCTCTTGTTGAGCTATGTTGCCTGCAGAATTCATTTTATCGTTATAGTTCTTATTGAGGCTCGACCAGAGTCGTGGCGTTCACGCGGTATGGCGTTGCGGCAGCTTAAGAGTGTTACACAGAATTGTACCGGCTTTTCCACGCTTGAATATTTCAAGGCTGTTGCTAAAGCTGCGAAATTGCCGCTTTATAGCGGTTCGATCTCGGTTAATCATCAAAAAGTGACGTGCGTCACACTCAAAAAAGCGTTTGTATTCTTACGACCTATGTTTTAGAAGCTATTTAAGCATTCCGCAACCCGATACAATGAATCTGTCATAAAGTTAATTTCGGAATACTAGATGAGAAAGTCAGGCGTGCTCGATGAGCTGGTGGACAAACTGGGGCAGGTGTTGCCTCCCGGCGCTGCCGATCTTAAAGAAGATTTTGATCGCAATGCCAAAGCCGCACTGCAATCGGCTCTCGGCAAGATGGATCTGGTAACCCGGGAAGAATTTGACCTTCAGGTCGCTTTGCTGGAAAGGACGCGGGAGAAACTGGATCGTTTGGAGAAATTGCTGGAGCAGCAGCAGGGCGGCAACATAGATCAGTCCAGTCCCTAGTAGGGTGTGCCCTCACTGATGCGGCTTAGCAGATTGGCCGTGGTAGGTTGTAAGAGGGAGTGCGGCTTGCATTAATTGAAGCCCTGCAAGTGACAATGATAGAAGGTCCCACGGCTATTGTGCTGTGGTGGCACAAGTAAAGTAGTTCCTGAGTAAGTTAGTAACAAGCCAGTAACAAGGGTAGTAAGAAGTTGAATTTATCAGTTGTAAACAGCCGTGCCCTGGTGGGGGTTAGTGCGGTTCCGGTCTCGGTTGAAATTCATTTGTCAGGGGGCTTACCATCGCTCTCGATAGTTGGTATGCCCGAGACCGCCGTCCGGGAAAGTAAAGACCGGGTTCGCGCAGCATTGCTTAACTCGGGTTTTGAATTTCCTGCCAGTCGAATCACGGTCAATTTAGCACCGGCGGATTTACCCAAATCCAGTGGGCGTTTCGACTTACCCATAGCACTCGGTCTTTTGGCAGCATCGGGTCAGGTTAACGGTGACCTGTTAAACGAATGCGAGTTTATCGGTGAGCTGGCGCTGGGGGGAGAATTGCGTGCGGTAACCGGCGCTTTGCCAACGGCACTTGCCACACAACAGATCGGCCGTGCGCTGGTGTTGCCTGTACAAAATGGCGCCGAGGCAAGCCTTGCGGAAAACTGTACTGTCTACGCCTGTGAAACCTTGCTGCAGCTATGTAATCATTTAACCGGGAACGGCACGCTTCACCCTTTGCAGGCAAGTGGTTCATCGATAAAGACATCCGTTTTGCCAGCGCCTGATCTTGCAGACGTAAGAGGCCAGCTGCAAGCCAGACGAGCATTGGAGATTGCCGCATCGGGTGGACATAACATGTTGTTAGTCGGTCCACCCGGTACTGGAAAATCTATGCTTTCAAGCAGGTTACCAGGAATTATGCCGGGTATGACTCTGGAGGAGGCACTCGAGACTGCATCAGTGGCATCAATCAGTAATAACGGTTTTGATATAGGCAGGTTTCGAGAGCGCCCATATCGATCTCCTCATCACACAGCATCGGGTGTGGCTTTGGTGGGTGGGGGCAGCCAACCGAAGCCAGGAGAAGTATCGCTTGCACATAACGGTGTATTATTTTTAGATGAACTACCGGAATTTCCACGCCACGTTCTAGATGTAATGCGAGAGCCGATCGAAAACGGTGAGATCACCATATCACGCGCAGGCCAGCAAGCAGATTTTCCAGCACGAATACAACTCATCGCTGCCATGAATCCCTGTCCATGTGGTTACTATGGTGATGAAAAAGAGCCTTGTCGCTGCACGCCGGATCAGATAACCCGTTATCAGTCTCGCGTGTCAGGACCTTTACTTGATCGAGTTGATATACAAATAGAAGTAAAGCGTGTGGCTTATGATCTGCTGCGTGGAGATGCCGAAAAAGGCGAGTCCAGTGAGTCTGTGCTGTCACGTGTTGAGGCGTCTCATGCACGTCAGCTTGCGCGAGCAGGTAAATCTAATTCCCGATTGGATAACAGCGAAGTAGAGCGCTACTGTGTTTTAACGGAGGAGCAACATCACTGGTTAGCAGATGCACTGGATCGCTTTAATCTTTCTGCTCGTGCCATACACCGTACACTAAAGGTTGCGCGTACTATTGCAGATATGAATGATTCTAAGCTTATTGAAGCACCGCACTTAAAAGAGGCATTGAGTTACCGCACGCGGTTTGGGCGCCCGGTGGTTGTTGAGAGGATGTAGGCTTCAACTACCAATTGTCTACATCAAAGATATATGCAATCCATGCGTATCGACAGAGTATGACTGTCATGCTGATGTGTGCACTGCAGCAGTTTAAACCAATGGTCTCTGTCAGTTTCCGCAACTTGGTTGTTTTTCTGACGATTGATGTGTCCGAAACCCGCGAATGTAGCATCAGTCACCGATGATGGACTTAACGGCGGTGATCCGGATCTATCGAATAACAGCGATACTGTGACCAATCAAATAGTCGCAGCCCCCGACTACACCATCAGTAAAACCAATGAAACTGGAATGGTTGCACCAACGCAACAGGTAAGTTACGTCATAACAGCAGGTAACATTGGCACGCAAACAGGAACCAATGTTGTTATCACGGATACTTATCCGGTTGATATTCTAACTATTGTGGATTCGGTAGGCGGTACAGTGGATTCCGCTAATGGCACAATTACCTGGAATATCAGTCGCTTTGAACCTGGGCAGACAGAGAGTTTTACTGTAGTGGCCGAGGTGCTCGCGACTGCAAATCTCGATACTGCGGATCAGTTGTTTACCAACTCGGTATCTATTACAGATGATGGTGCAAATGGATCTGATCCTGAAACCAGCAATAATCAAGGCTCTGAGTCAGACATGCTGTTGGCAGGTGCCGGTGAACCACTGTTTTTGATGGCTGTCCCGGAAACTGCAAGCGTGCCGCCAGTAGCGCTTATCGATATACCGGAAATTGAACAATACAGCGCAAGAATTGACACACCGAATACATTGAGAATCATAACCACGGACTCGATGAGAGATCGGGATAGCGGTGACCATGATGAAAACCTGCTTCGCCGTACGGAAAACGATATTTTGTCTGGCGGCTATTTACTGGATGAATTTACGTTACCGGCGCCTGAAATACATTGCGCCCCGCATGTTTTAAGTTATGAGTACGACAGTGATCCGGCCAGTTTGGAATTGCTTGATTGGTTGCAGGAGCCGACACCGGATGTGTCTGAATCGAAGATCAACAGTGACGCAGGTGAAGAACGACAACAGAAGGCAGATGCAACTTCAGAAAACAGTAAGACTTCTGAACCTCGCGTTGAGAGTGATTCGATACCGGATCATCAGTTGGACAATAGCGTCTCGAGTCTACAGCAACAAATTAAGAAGGAAGCTGAGAGTCTCTATGGCTCTGGCAAAAAAGACTGGCTTCAGGCATTCAAGGATGCTGTATAGATCCATGAGTCAAGCGCTCTTGTATTTACGTGTATTTGTCTGTGCTTTGTTAAGTGGTATATCTTTTTCATCGTATGCGAACAGCTATGCCATCGACGATCAAACCACTGTTGTCGGCTCTCAGGGAGTTGTTTTATCAAAGCATGATGACACACTCTATTCACTGGCACTGCAACATCAGATAGGTGCTGCCGCATTTGCCGATGCTAACCCCGATGTTGATCCCTTACTTCCTGGTGAGGGCGTAGTGCTGGCGTTGCCTGGTCTGCATATTCTACCGGAGGTAGAACGCGAGGGGATTGTGATCAACCTGCCAGAGATGCGACTGTACTATTTTCCTGAAGACGAGGATTCAGTGACGATCTATCCGGTGGGTATCGGTCGGCAGGGTTGGGAGACACCGGTGATGCAATCGGTGGTTACGTCAATCACTGAAGACCCGGTTTGGACGCCACCGGAATCAATACATAAGGAATACAGGGCCGCAGGGATGAGCTTACCCGAGAGAGTTGCTGCGGGACCTGATAACCCGCTGGGTAAGTACGCCATACGAATAGGGGATACCAGCTATCTGATTCACGGAACCAACAGTCCGGAAGGAGTGGGGCTGCGGGTTAGCCACGGATGTATCCGTTTGTATTCAGATCATATTGCAGAGCTTGCTTCGCGGGTTAAGGTGGGTACATCCGTCAGGATAATTAATCAATCGATAAAGCTTGGTCGTATCAATGGCGCGCCTGTCATTCAGGCGCATCGACCACTACCTGGTGGAGTAGGTGACGGCGTTGATAAATCGCGAGTGATGAACTCACGGCGGTGAAAAACACAATGCTACGTGCAATCGGAGATGGCAGATTTTATACTGGTCTTGCCATCGAGTTGCCGAGCAAAAACTAGATGCTGGTAATCACTACTATATCTGCAGTATTAGTAGTTAACGGTAACAAGTTTGCAGATAACAAAAACTATACAGATATCAATGGGGCTGTAAAGCTCGCGGGTGCACTATGGACGATGAGCATGGTTAGACAACACCCTGAATGAGGTTTATCACAATCGAACCTGGTATGGCACGCGGTACCTCCGGGACTGCTACGTTGCCTTGGCATCAGAGATGGGTCATGGAATCTGCTATGTGGGTTATGCAAAAGCTTGGCAAGGCTCATACAGTGGATGTTGGTGCACAACGTTACATGGATGTGTTGCTCAATGATCGTGAATTCAAAACGGGGGTATGGTGGGGTAGCAAGAAAGGTTTTACCGGTGAGTTGGCTGATCAGGTGGAGCATTGGCCTGAAATCATCGGCAATGAAACCGCGCAAGACAATGCCGATACCGTCATTCGCAACTTTCTTCGGCGATCGTTAGCATAGTGGTCGTAGGTTGGGGTGAGCTTGCGAACCCCAACAATCCCGATATTACCCCATCGGCGCGATGTCTCACCAACACATATAGATTATCCTAAGACGTCCGTGGGTTAATGTTGGGGTTCGTGCCTCACCCCAAACTACAATTTCGTAGCCTTGTTGGATATAGCCAGAGGCTGACGAGTTACACCGTCGGCTTAGGGCACTACAGCGCCCCTCATCGGACGCTGAACAGCCAATAGCGGCCATTGCGTTGGGTTCCCATTTCGAAATCGGTTGGTAACAAATCGCATTTCGTTTGATTATACTAAGTGTGTGCGCAGAGCGGAGTAGAGAAGATGCGAGTAGTTCGTGGCATGGTTGTTATATCACTTTCAATTTTAGCAATAAGTTCTTGTGCAGGGCGTGGTGATAAAGCCGCTAGCGAAGACACCACAGCGCCTGTTATTAACCAGGCCCAATTAGAGCAAGCTTTATCTGTCATACCGAATGATTCAGCTTCTCTAGAAAATGCACTTCTTACTCGCTACGTTTCTGAGAATGACTTTGACGTATGGCAATGCGAACGAGAAGGGTCATCTGCGCCACAGATCGCATACGCGCTACCGTCGCCGGGTACTTTCGGGGACGGGCAGATCGGACGAGAGTACACACTGCCAACAATGAGAGAGTCATTGTTTGCGTGGGAGGCGCTAAATGCAACAGAATTAAGAACAACAGGGCTCGATACATCGTTGAGCATTGATACAACTAACTTTAATAGCGTTGGTTTCAATTGTAATCGTGTAGGTAATACAGTGGCTTTTGGCG
>CAZQKJ010000197.1:0-6948 GCA_964593315.1 uncultured Granulosicoccaceae bacterium | reverse complement strand
AGAGAACGGCTGACAACATTGGCAATTACGCAGGCAACAGTAATCAGGGCGGACACGCCAACGGCAACAAAAGAACTCCAAACGGCAACAGAAATCACAACAACGCCAATCGCAAACAGCAGAATCGCAACGGAAACTCTTATCAAGGCGCCGAGGCTTACGGCTTTGATCAGTTCCGCAGCAGCGACTGGTATCGGGAAGATCAGGCGCGTTTTGCAGCCCAACAAATTGCTATAGAACGAGCAGAAGCCCGAGGCAATTCAGGGGGCAATGCGGGCCAATCCGGGGACAATCCCAACGGCGGCAATAAAAACCAGAACAGGCGCAATCCTCGCGCCCGGAACAATCGCCGTAATTCACAGCATGAAGCTGGCAACAACCAGGCACCTGCCGGATCGAGCGACGCACCGGCAAAGAATGGTGCGAGCAGCGACGACACACCTGCACCAGACCAGGCGGCTCAATCTTCAGACGCCGGGCCAGACACCAACAATGACGGCGCTAAGCGCGAAGCAGGCAAATCAAGACGTGCGCCCTGGCGAACACAGAAACACGCCACCAAAAAAGCTGACGATGCAGCTAAGGGCAGTGACGCAGCTCCCGAGTAGTCTCCACCTCGGAGCGGTTGCCAACCTGAGTAGTTGCCAACAATAGTCGTTGCCACGCCGGCAGCTTCAAGATAAGTGGGGTGATGCAAGATACTCTGGAGACTGCATTTCCATCAGTCGACTGACCGTGCGTTCAAATTCGAACTCAAGTCTCTTTCCACTGTAGAGATCCACCGGTGGCAACTCGGCTGTCACCACAAGCTTTACACCTCGATCGTAAAACTCATCAACCATATTGATAAAGCGCCTCACTGCATCATTGGTTGTATCATCCATACGCACCACATTGGAAAGCAGTACCGTATGATGCGCCCGCGCTATCTCGATATAGTCATCTGTTGAGCGGGCACTATTGCAAAGCGCATCAAAATCAAACCACACCAGCCCATCAGCAAGCCTGACAGTTTGTATGTCTCGACCATTAACCTCTAACACTCCGTCATCCAGCACTTCACTCGTTGCGGCCAGGTTGCTAAATTGCTGGGCCAACGACGCATCTGATTGTTCATCCAGCGGTGCACGATAGATCGAAGCATTTTGCAACAGACGCATTCGGTAATCGATATCACCACCGAGAAAAACAACCTCGACATTATTTTTTATCGCTTCAATTGCAGGGATAAATCGCGCACGTTGAAGACCATCATGGTAGAGATTGTCAGGTTCGGAGTTCGAGGTGGTCACTAATGTGACACCACGTTTGAACAGGCTTTGCAGCAATCCCCCCATCAGCATGGCATCAGTGATGTCATTGACATGCATCTCATCCAGCACCAACACCTTACACTCACTGGCGATCCGTTCGGCAATGAGCTCGAGCGGCGATTCCGCCTGTTTTATCTTTGATAGATCATTGTGCACCGACTGCATAAACCGGTGAAAATGCACACGCTTTTTTTGGTTTGTGGGCAAGCTTGTATAAAACATATCGCAGAGTAAAGTTTTACCCCGCCCGACCCCACCCCAAAGGTAGAGCCCGGACACTGCCTGTGCCTGCTCAAGCGCTTCCGACTTACGAAACAAAGTGCTAAAAAAGCCACCAGATTTTTTTTCGGGCGCGACCGATGGTGCCATCAGGCGTTCGTGCAGATCTTGCAGCTTACCAACTACCTCAAGTTGCCTCTGATCAGGCTGTAGTTGCCCTGAGTCCAGCGCTCGTTGATACGCAGCAAGCATATCAGCCGCATGAAGATCCGCTGACGGGAGCTTCTCTGTAGAACTTTGAACCTGCATAGTGTTATCCGAAGAATTTAGTCGAGCCAGGCGGGCAGATATTTCCACGCCTCAGAAAGCTGCTTGTCGTTGAGACTGCAGTTTTCATCCAGTGTTGCCAACAAACTCCAGAATTCTTCAGAATGATTCATATGCACCGAGTGCGAGAGCTCGTGCAAAATCACATGCCGCAACAGGTGCTCGGGTAAAAACAGTAGCTTGTAATTGAGGCTCAGAGTACCGCGCGATGAATAGCTACCCCAGCGGGTTTTCTGACCTCTGACCACTAATTTTTTGTACTGTAATCCTGACTCGTCAGACAACAGTTTTGCAACGGATGAAAAATGCGGCCTCGCGTAGCCTTTTAACCAACGCACGAATAGCTGCACCAGATGCTCGTCATCAGCGGCGGCTGGCATTGATACCTCAATATGGTCATGCTGGTGCGACAGATGAAGCTTGTTGTCGTCTGTCTCTGTGTAATTGACGCTGAAGGTGATTCCGGGCGCTTCCAGTGTCAGTGCCTGAGGTGGCCAGTCCTGTTCAAAACGACCCGGCAAGGATTCAAAACGCTCAAGCTGACTATCGATCCAGGTACTTCTGGAGGATAGAATTTCAGGGACTAACTGGAGATCAAATCCATTGGGCACCACAACTTCAAGCCCGCTGCGACGACTGACTTTGAGCGTCACATTCCGTGCCCTGCTCGACTCCCGTACGTTGTAATCAATATTTGCAATCAAAACAGTGTCCGCATTTGCACGGCACTCACAGGTGCCGGTCGTTTCTTTCCAGAAAAAGATTTCCAGTTCTATAATAAAGATAGCGTACGATTTAAAGTATGCTGCGTTCTGGCGCACGTAACGCCGCATTCCAACACAGGCAGAATAAACACAATGGACTTACTTGGTACCGCAAGTCTCCTCATGACAGTGACGGCACTTTTTGCCTACGTCAACTACCGGTTTATTCGCCTGCCGATCACCATCGGCATCATGATTATCTCGCTGGCCTTTTCGCTTTTTATAGTTTTGTTATCCAAGGCTGGAGTGACATTTGGTGTCGAGTATACGAAAAAGTTGCTGTCAGGAGTCGATTTTGACGCGACGCTAATGGAAGGCATGCTGAGTTTTCTGCTATTCGCGGGCGCACTGCACATCAACCTTAATGAATTGAAAGATAAAGCCTGGGTCGTAGGAATCCTGGCCTCGATCGGCGTTATCACGAGTACCTTTATTGTCGGTTTTGCCTCCTACTTTCTGCTCGGCTTGTTCGGGCTGCAAATGCCATTTATCTACTGCCTGCTTTTCGGTTCCTTAATCGCACCCACCGATCCGGTCGCAGTACTGGCTATCCTTAAAACCGCCAATGCCAGCAAGTCACTTGAAACAAAAATTGCCGGTGAGTCACTTTTTAACGATGGCATTGCTGTCGTTGTTTTTCTCGTGGTGCTGGGTATTGCGGTGGGTGATTCACACGCAGCCACCCCGCTGGGCGCGGTAAAGCTGTTTATTCAGGAAACTGTCGGCGGGGGTATTTTTGGATTTGTGATCGGTTATTTCGTCTACCGCCTGGTTAAGTCAATCGATAACTATCATGTTGAGGTACTCCTGACTCTGGCTCTGGTGATGGGTGGCTATGCCGCAGCACGGGCGATGCATATCTCAGGTCCGATTGCGATCGTCGTTGCAGGTCTGCTTATCGGTAATCAGGGTAGAAGTTTTGCTATGACAGACACTACTCGCGAAAATCTCGATACATTCTGGGAACTGGTTGATGAAATTTTAAATGCCGTATTGTTCATGCTGATCGGCCTTGAAGTGATCGTGCTCAGTATTAAGGGTGATTACGTTATCGCTGGCCTGCTGATGTTTTTCGTCGTACTGACAGCGCGATTTATCGCCGTCGGTATTCCGGTCACCATCATGAAACTACGCCAGAGCTTCCATCCACATGTGATAACAATCCTGACCTGGGGTGGTATCAGAGGCGGGATTTCAGTGGCGCTGGCTCTATCACTGCCGCAAGGCGTAGAGAGAGACATCATTGTTGCGATCACTTATGTCATCGTGATCATGTCAGTGACACTGCAGGGATTGTCGATTAAGTCGTTGGTACAGTACGCCGCTAAAAAATTCCCTGAAGGCACTCAGTCGGTCACTTAAAAACCTGAAATCCAGGCTCGCGAGCTGCGCGACAATCGGTTCACCTGAATCAAAGTACCTCTGGCGCTCACAGCGCCTGGACATGATCGGAAATCCAGCGTAGATGAATTCATTGGCTATTCTCAAGCCACTCCAAAACTGTTGTTTTTCGTTGCTGATACCGGCAGTTCGATGCTACGACCCCGGCAAATCAGCCGGGGAACATTACTCAGTTCACACCCGCGGCGAGAACCTCGCTATAATCCCAGCCTGTCCGCTGTGGCACAGCCGCTATTGGCCGCAATAACGGTTTACACTACGGCGCACAACTACCCAGTCAGGCGCTATCAGAAGATCCGCACTGACGTCCGGTTCCCGAATAGCAACGTCTGATCGCACCACCAGCCTGAGTCACAAATAATGTCAAAAGCACAAAACATCTGCCTGATCGGCGGCAGTGGATTTCTAGGCACCGAACTGGCCGACAAGCTGGCAGACAACGGTCACAATATCACCGTTCTGACCCGCGACGTCAGACGCATGCGTGCCCTGCGTGTTGTGCCAACACTGAATGTCCTGCAAGTGGACCCTTACAATCCAGAGGCTCTTGCCAAAGCTTTTGAAGGCCAGGACGTCATCATCAATCTGGTGGGAATATTAAATAAAAGTATCGGGCGTGGCGGCACATTTGAGGAGGCGCACGTAAATATCGCGCAGAATATTGTCACGGCGGCACAACAACAAAACACCGGCAGGATCATTCAAATCAGCTCACTGCACGCCGATGCCGAAAACGGTCCAAGTGAGTACCTGCGCACCAAAGGCCAGGCTACCCAAATTCTTAAAGAGTCCGGTTTGCCAGTGACTGTTTTCTGTCCGTCAGTGATCTTTGGCAACGGAGACGGATTGTATACGCGTTTCGCTAACCTGTTACACGCGATGCCGTTTATGCCACTGGCGTGCGCCGAGGCTCGTTTCGCACCGGTTTATGTCGGTGATGTTAGTCGTGCAATTTCAGATGCCATTGATGATCCGGCCAGTATTGGTCAAAGCATCAATTTGTGCGGCCCCGAGATTTTCACGCTACAGGAAATTGTGCAGTACACAGCAGATGTATTGGAGATTAAACGAAAGATCATTCCACTCCCCAATGGCATTGCAAAAATACAGGCCTTTATCATGGAACTGGTGCCCGGTAAGCCATTCAGCCGAGACAACTACGATTCACTGCAGATAGATAGTGTTTGTGAGGATAGCGATTCGTTGCAACCGACATCCGTCGGCAAGATTGTGCCAACCTATCTTGGCAAAATGAATCGCCAGAGTCGTCTGCAGCACTATCGTGAAATGGCGCGTCGCGAGATACCCGCAGCCAAAGACTGGCGAAAATCAGATTAAACCTGGGCGGGTCGCGGCGGCATCTATGCAAGACTTAAATTCTTGCCAGGCACTCTGAAAGTGCTGGTAGCCTCTTCACCGTCGTACGAAAAGAGGTGGATATCAAAACCCCATAAGCGATGCAAGTGCTTTAACACTTCTTCGGTATCATCATTCAGAGGCTTACGGCTGTTCTGTTGGTGATGCAGTGTAAGAGATCGATCACCACGCACATCGACCTCATAAACCTGAATATCCGGCTCTCGGGTACTGAGATTATATTGCAATGCCAGCGCCTCGCGAACCTCACGGTAACCGCGCTCATCATGTATGGCATTGATACTAATTGTGTCCGACTGATCATCATCGAGAATACTGTAAAGCTGAAAGTCCCTGATCACAGTCGGAGACAAGTATTGCTGTATGAAACTTTCATCCTTGTAGTTTTGCATTGCAAAGTGCAATGATTCCAACCAGTCACTACCGGCAAGCTCTGGAAACCAATGGCGGTCCTCCTCGGTTGGTGCTTCACAAATTCGTCGGATATCACGCATCATGGCAAACCCGAGTGCATAGGGATTGATACCATTAAAATAGGGACTATCAAATCCTGGCTGCGCTACCACACCGCTATGCGAATGGAGGAATTCCATCATGAACCCCTCGGTTACCAACCCCTGATCAAACATATCGTTGAGGATTGTATAGTGCCAAAAAGTAGCCCAACCTTCATTCATTACCTGGGTCTGACTTTGCGGATAAAAATACTGTGCAATCTTTCTGACAATCCGCACAATCTCACGTTGCCATGGCTCTAGCAAGGGCGCGTTCTTTTCAACAAAATAAAGTAAATTCTCTTGCGGCTCTACAGGAAAACGCTGCCGAGACTCAGATGCGCGTGACGACTTGCTCTTTGGAATCGTTCGCCACAGATCATTAATTTGCCGTTGTATATGCTCGGCCCGCTCATCTTGTCTGGCTTTTTCCGTAGCTGCAGAAATGGGTGACGGTCTTTTGTACCGGTCAGTACCATAGTTTCTGAGCGCATGACACGAATCGAGTATGCGCTCTACTTCTTCTGTGCCATAGCGTTCTTCGCAGTCGGCTATAAACTTCCGTGCAAAAACGAAGTAGTCAATTATCGATCCAGCATCAGTCCAGCTTTTGAACAGATAATTGTTCTTGAAAAAAGAGTTGTGACCATAACAAGCGTGCGCTATCACCAACGCCTGCATGGTCATGCTGTTCTCTTCCATCAAATAGGCGATACATGGATTGCTGTTGATAACAATCTCATAGGCAAGTCCCATTTGCCCACGCTTGTAACCACGTTCAACATTGAGAAACTGTTTACCAAATGACCAATGGTTATAACCTACCGGCATACCGACCGATGCATAGGCATCCATCATCTGGTCAGAGCGGATAATCTCTATTTGATTGGGATAAGTATCCAGTTTGTACGAAGCCGCGATTTTGGCAATTGCCGCGTCATACTGTTCTATCAGTTCAAAAGTCCAGTCTGAGCCCTCTGATATCACACTCATGACGAAGCTTCCCTGTCAGCCTGTCGCTGGAACAACTCGCGAAAAACAGGGTAGATATCA
>CAZQKJ010000196.1:0-6997 GCA_964593315.1 uncultured Granulosicoccaceae bacterium | reverse complement strand
CTACTTTCCATATACCTAATAATTATTGCCCGGATGCCAGACCCGGCTCGCCAAAACCCGCAGCGCCACCAACTATCATTTGCTTAAACCACCTTAGGCTCCGACACATAGTTCATGCCACCTAAATGCCTAATTGCTCACTATACAGTGCTCGCGATGGCCTAAACCTCTGTTCAGCCTGCAACTGTACCGTAAGAATGCTTAATTAAGTACGCATCCAAGTCTGTACCCACAGAAGTTTTCAATTCAGATTAAACTTTGTGACAGGTCAATTGGTTGACACGTCCTGATCAATTCGACTCACATTGATCTTGTTACTCACATCAATCCAGTGTCGCTGACCTCGCACGCTGCAAAGCAACTCGTAGGGGATAGTCCCGGCAAGCTGAGCGATTTCCTCGACCCTCAATTGACTATGGCCCCATAAGGTAACCGGGTAATCGATGGGTGGAGGCACTGTAAGGTCACTGATATCAACCACCATTGAGTCCATTGAAATACGACCAATGATCGGACATCTCAAGTTGCCCAGCATCGCCGACGCCAGATCAGGTGCAGAGCGCGGATAACCGTCTCCGTACCCGGCCCCGACAACCGCAACTCTGGTGGGTTTTTCACACCGATATCTGGCACCGTAGCCAACACGCTGACCACGCTCCAACTGGCGCACCGCAATCACCGGGGCGGTAACCCGCATCGCCGGTTGTAAGCCGATACTTTCACCGTAGGGCACAGCACAGGAAGACTCTGCTTCCGTGGCAGCAGAGCCTGAATGTGAAACATTATTCGGTGTGTGCGCATCGCTAAACGGGCTGGCACCGTAGAGCATCAAGCCGGGTCGCACCCAATCCAGCCTGCTATCTTTGCGACTTAACAATGCTGCAGAATTAGCCATCGAACGCAGCGCCACATCAGGCCATGAGATTGACTGTAACTCACGCAGCTGTCGGGTATTGGTCAGGTCCTGCGGCCGATCAGCACAGGCCAGGTGTGACATGATCCCGACTACCTTCACGTTGGTAGCCCGCAAACGCTGGTAGGCTTCAGTGACTTTGGCAACATCCAGACCGACGCGCCCCATACCCGTATCAAACTTTACCCAGCAACTGAGGTTCGCGAGATTCTCGTGCGCCATCATCTCGAGTTGGTATTCGTCATGGATAACCGGCCACAGTTTACCGGCAATACACTCTTCCAGCTGCTTTGGCGTACGAAAACCCTGGAACACCATCACCGGTTTTGTTTCACCGGCACGTCGTAGCGCCTTAGCTTCTTCTACTGTGGCAACCCCGTAGCCATCAGCATCACGCAGCGCTGGCAGAACTTTGAGCATGCCGTGACCATAAGCATCAGCTTTGACCACTGCCATTATTTTACTTCTCGGCGAGAAAGATCTTACACACTTAAGATTATGCCGAATTGAAGCAAGATCAATTCTGATGCTGACGTTGCGATAGGCGCGGTCGCTATTCGTCAAGGTCCTGAATTCCGCCGTAGTGATCATCGGAAATGTAGTTATCGAAGCGCGTGTACTGACCCGTGAAGGTCAGCCTGATCATTCCTGTCGGGCCGTTTCTTTGTTTGCGAATGAGAATTTCCGCTGTACCCTTGTCTGGTGACTCCGGGTTGTAGACTTCATCGCGATACACAAACGCGATAACATCTGCGTCTTGCTCGATAGCACCAGACTCACGTAAGTCAGACATGATCGGTCTTCTATCAGGTCGGCTTTCAAGACTACGGTTAAGCTGTGAGAGTGCTATCACCGGTACACTGAGCTCTTTGGCCAGTGCTTTTAAAGAACGTGAAATTTCCGAGATTTCAGTAGCGCGATTTTCGGAACGATCACCGGTTTGCATTAACTGCAGATAATCAATCACCACCAGACCCAGACCTTTGTGTTCACGTGCCAGTCGACGGCATCGTGCGCGTACCTCGGTCGGTGACATACCTGGAGTTTCATCAATGTACATACGACTGTGTTGATGCAATATGTTAGTGGCCGATGTAATACGCGCCCAGTCGGCATCGTTGAGGTTACCGTTGCGTACCCGGTTAAGTTCAATCTTACTGAGCGATGCAATCATTCGCATACAGAGTTGCTCACCAGGCATCTCCATACTGAACATCGCCACCGGCAACTCCTGTGACAGTGCAACGTTCTCGACTATGTTCATCGCGAAAGAAGTTTTACCCATCGACGGGCGACCGGCAATGATAATAAGATCAGAACGCTGAAAGCCCGAGGTTATCGTATCAAGATCTTTGTAACCGGTAGAGACGCCGGTTAGTGCTGACGGGTTTCGTCCCAGCACTTCGAGTTTTTCTTTTGTATCCTGCATGATGTCACCCACACGGGTGAGACCGGTTGCCGACCGACTGGTTTGATCAGCAATGGCAAACATTCTTGATTCTGCAGTATCGAGGATATCCGCAACCGCCCTGCCCTCCGGGCGATAGGCAAGGTCTGCCACTGAGTTACAGGTTGAGATCAATTGTCGCAACACCGAGCGCTGACGCACGATTTGCGCGTAGGCTACTACGTTGGTGGAGCTTGGAGTCTGCTCAACCAGTTCAATAAGATAAGGCAGGCCATTGGTTTCAGCCAGATCACCAGAACTCTCGAGGTGCTCAGAGACTGTGACTGCATCGCGAGGAGAGTTGCGTTCTACCAGGCTCTCTATAGCGCGGAATATAAGACCGTGATCGTTGCGGTAAAAATCACTTTCAACCACAATATCAGCAATTTTATCCCACGCATCCTGACTCAACATCAGTGCGCCAAGCACCGAACGCTCAGCCTCTAACGAGTGTGGCGGCAATCGGATTGCAGCGGTGCCTTGATCGACTGGAAAAGGTGTGGACAATACATTGCCGTGCGTTAGCGGCTAACTAGTTTAACGCCTCGACTATTCAGTCAGCAACCATTTTGCCGGTAAGAGTAGCCCAGGTAACAGGCCGATCCGGCGGGTGTTTAAAAGCTGTAACCAACCGGCACGCGATGTAGTCGCACCGGTTGGCACCTATAGCCGGTATTACTCTTCTTCGCCTTCTACGATAACTGTAACCATTACATCTATCTCTGCATGAATATGAAGAGTGATTTCATGCTCGCCGGTAGTTCTCAACGGGCCATCCGGCAGTCGAAGCTCGCGCTTTTCCACGGGAATATACTTCGCGCTGATTGCGGCGGCAATCTCGTCACCACCCACAGAGCCAAACAGCTTACCTTCATTACCGGACCTTGCCAGTACCGTCACTGAGGCACCTTCCAGTGAGGATGCACGTTGACGCGCCCCTGACAATTGCTCAGCCTGCTGAGCTTCATACTCGGCACGACGCGCTTCGAAATCTTCAATGTTGCTTTTGGTTGCCATCTTGGCCTTACCGGAAGGCAGCAGGAAGTTACGCGCAAAGCCAGGCTTTACTTCAACCAGATCACCAAGTGATCCGACATTACCAACACTTTCTAACAGTATGACTTGCATTTCATTTACCCGTGTATGCCGGATGCAAAGCTGGTCTGCACCCTGTTCAATCTTTCCTGAATCCGCCTAACCTGTTTCTAAAATCGACCCAGGTATCTGCGAGTCCAATTAACCCGATCAGTTTGATCGAGGTTGGCGCCGCAATTAACAACATCACGTACACCGCCACCAACAAAAATACGTTCAACTTAAATTGTGCCACCAGTGAATGCAGAACCGCCAGACCCTGGAACCCAAACACCACCATTACAACAATTGCCAGATTGGTTAATAACTCAATCTGCAGAAACGCTGCCGCCAATACAATAACCAGTCCAGCCAGACCGGCCATCATACCGAACCTGAGACCGTGAAACTCTTGCTGCAAGCCTCCCGGGTTAAACATTCGCGCCTGCCACACCCTCGCAAGCAACAAACTACAAACCGCCATCACTAATTGTGTGGCTGCACTGAAGCCTGTCATCCAGCTACCAGCGTTGGCCAAAAAACTGACTGCCTGCTCGCTGTTGGTATTGCCTGTGCTCTGCTCTGCAGCCTCTGTGACCTGAGCCACTACTCCCTGCCACGCTTCAGAAGGATGATCAAGCACAACGTACGTGATCAGGACTCCCGCAAGCGCCAATACTGCGCCAGCCAAAATAGCAAGATCAAGACTTACGGTTTTGCGCAACACGTAAGCCATCAAAATAACCGGCAACCAGAAAGACAGCATCAGTGTGGCCGGAATCAATGGAAATCCGGACACTGCCGCAACAATGGTTCCCGCAGCCAGTGCGATACCGACAGCCATGGCGCCTTTTACCGGCCCAAGCCTTAACCAGATGAACGCAACCAGCGCGTTACTGATGATTGCCATTGGCGGCATAACGAGTGTTAGCAACAACGTGCTAAACGATGCCAATGCCCCCTGCGCCGGACCACGCACTGCGTATCCTGCAAGTGCCTGCCACATAATACTTTACAACGGTAGCGCTCTAGTGTTGATCACTATACGGCAGCAATGACAGATATCGAGCCCGCTTGACCGCGGTAGCCAACTGGCGCTGATAACGAGCAGTGGTGCCAGTGATGCGACTCGGTACGATTTTACCCGTCTCGGTGACATAGGCCTTGAGCAGTTCAAGATCTTTGTAATCGATGTGAGCAATATTCTCTGCGGTAAATCTGCAGTACTTTTTACGTCTGAAAAAACGGGCCATTAGGACTCTCCCTCTGCAGAAGCTGCCGGTGCTTCTTCTGCTGGTGATTCTGCTGCGCTCTCGGCAGGCTCTTCGCTGCGTGGACCACGGTCTTCACGTGGTGGACGGCGTGTTTCTTCTTCCTCTTTCTTCAACAGAGGAGATTCGCCTGTGACAGCTGCATTGCGTTTAATAACCAAATGCCGGATAACCGCATCGTTAAAGCGGAAAGCACTGGTCAGCTCTTCAAGGGCATCCTGCTCACACTCTATGTTCAGGAGAATGTAGTGAGCCTTGTAGACTTTGTTGATCGGGTAAGCCAGCTGACGCCGACCCCAGTCTTCTACGCGGTGGACGGTACCGCTGCTATTTTCAATAATGCCACGGTATCTTTCAACCATAGCCGGAACTTGCTCGCTCTGATCCGGGTGGACCAGAAACACGATTTCGTAGTGACGCATTGTCGCTCCTGTGGATTATTGCCCGCAGCCGGTTGCTACTGGACAAGGAGATACCCTCTCGGGTAACAGAGAAGTATAACACAGGGTTGGGGTCTGGCAACTTGTTTGGGTTTGGGTTTTGCTCTGGTCTGTTGCTCTGGCATGGCATCCATGCCAGAGCAACAAGCCTGCGAAGCAGACCAGCGCAACAGGCCAGAGCAACAAGCCTGCGCAGCAGACCAGCTCAATCCCTCCGCTGACGCACTACTTCGAACAAACAGACACCGGCGGCAACTGAAACATTCAGGCTGCTGACGGAGCCCGCCATGGGAATCGAAATCAGTCCGTCGCAGGCTTGTTGAGTTAATCGACGCAGGCCTTTGCCTTCGGCACCCATGGCTATGGCTACCGGGCCTTTGTAATCGACACCGGTGTAGTCACCTTCTGCTGTATCACTGGTGCCGTAGATCCAGACGCCGAGCTCTTTTAGCTCGCCGAGTGTGCGTGCGAGATTCGCGACCGGGCAAAAGGCCATGGTTTCCGCTGCACCGGATGCGACTTTGCGGACCACCGGGGTCAAACCCGCGCTACCCGAGCGCGGTACGATCACCGCATCAACACCTGCGGCATCAGCAGTACGCAGTAACGCGCCTAGATTGTGCGGATCAGTCACTCCATCCACGATCAATAACAGTGGTTTGTCAGTGGACATAACCAGCTTGAGCAACTCGGGCTCGGACATGACTTCACGAGCTTTAAACTCAGCGACCACGCCTTGATGGCGGACATCACCGAGCAATTTCTGTAACGCTTTTGGTGTTACTCGTTCAATCGATACGCCCTGCTCTTGCGCTCGCGTTTCTATTTCCACCAGCCGTTTATCTTTGCGACTATCGGATAAAACCAATCGAGTGATTGATCGAGGATTGTTATTGAGCACCGACATCACTGCGTGCAGACCAAATACAGTATTAATCATATCGCTATGACTCTATCAACAGAGCTGTGAATCATTGCCTTAGTGATTCCTCAAGATCCTTTATTGCGTTTTGGTTTACGTTTCTTTTTAGCGGATTTCTTAGCGCGTTTCTTTTTTGCCGCAACCTTGCGCCTGGAAGACTTCTTCTTTTTTGCTGGCGGCTTTGGCTTTTTCCTTTTACTGCCTTTAGAACTATGCTTGCCGGATGTATCCATTTGAAAGTCGATCTTTCTTTCATCAAGATTGACTGCCGCCACCGTGACACTGACTACTTGACCCAGACTATAGGTCAAACCCGCCTTGCGTCCGGTGAGCTTATGATTCACTGAATCAAAGTCATAGTAGTCTTGTGGAAGGGATGTGATATGCACCAAACCTTCAACATGAATACCGGATAACTCTATAAACAATCCAAACGACGTTACTCCGGTCACCACACCTTCATAGCTACCACCTATATGGTCCTGCATAAATTCGCATTTAAGCCATGCAACCACATCTCGAGTTGCTTCCTCGGCACGCCTCTCAGTGGTGGAGCAGTGATCACCGATATCAGCCATATGATTCTGGCTGTAGCTAAATCCATCTGTGCTGTTGTGCACCAGCATGTGCTTAATCGCACGATGCACCATCAGGTCAGGGTAACGTCTGATGGGCGACGTAAAATGCGCGTATTCTTCCAGCGCCAACCCAAAATGCCCGGCGTTACGGGTACTGTAGACTGCCTGGTTCATAGATCGCAACAAGACCGTCTGAATAACCAGCTTATCCGGTCGGCCATCTGCACTGGCCAGTGTTTGAGCGTAGTCAATTGCGCCGGGCCTGTCTCCACCACCGAGTTGCAAACCTCGCTGCGCTAAAAACTTGCGGAGCTCAAGCAACTTGTCTGCATTGGGGCCTTCATGGCTTCGA
>CAZQKJ010000195.1:0-7043 GCA_964593315.1 uncultured Granulosicoccaceae bacterium | reverse complement strand
CCAGAGTGCCACATGCTTCGAAAGAAGATATAGAAAGGGCACTGAGTTCAAGTGCTGACGGCTTTAAAGTCTGGAAGGCAACTCCTGCTATTCAACGTCAGCAAGTGATCAATAAAGCCGCAGATCTGATGCAGGAGCGGATTGAGACGATGGCGCAGTGCCTGACACTTGAGATGGGTAAGCCACTGGCAGAATCACGCATTGAGTTACAGTTTGCCATTGAGGTCACCCGTTGGTACGGCGAGGAGGGCAAGCGGGCTTATGGTCGCCTGATCCCGCCGCGGTTACCCGGTATGCGACAAATGGTGGTTAATGAACCGGTCGGTCCCTGTTGTGCTTTTGTAGCGTGGAATTTTCCGGCTAACAATGCGATCAGAAAAGTTGCCGGTGCACTCGCTGCCGGTTGTTCCATGTTGATAAAACCGAGTGAAGAAACACCGGGTACTGCTATGGCGATAGCCCAATGTTTTCAGGATGCGGGGCTGCCGCCTGGTGTCCTGAATGTGGTGTTTGGTGTGCCGGATGAAGTATCAACACAAGTTCTGGGCTCCTGGATTCCGCGGAAACTATCATTCACCGGATCTATCCCGGTTGGTAAACACCTGCAGCAACTGGCAGCCGAGACGCTCAAACGATGCACGATGGAGTTGGGTGGACACGCGCCTGTGATTGTTTTTGACGATGCCTCACTGGATAAGGCTCTTGATGTGATGTCTGCATTCAAGTACCGCAATGCCGGCCAGGTGTGTATAGCGCCAACCCGTTTTTATGTGCAGGAAGCAGTTTACAAAGACTTTGTTAAAGGTTTTACCGAGCGATCAAATAGTATCAAGCTGGGTAATGGTCTTGAAGAAGGGGTAGGTATGGGGCCACTGATCGCAGAGAGACGGCTCGAGGTCATGGAGGGATTTGTTAATGATGCAGTCAGTCATGGTGCGAAGCTCGAAACAGGTGGACAACGCCCGACCAATCGTGGTTATTTTTACAGCCCGACTGTCTTAAGTGAGGTGCCGGATGACGCAAAGATAATGACTGAAGAGCCTTTCGGTCCTCTGGCGCCCATCACACCTTTTAGCACGATGAACGAAGTTATCGACCGTGCTAATTCGCTGCCGTTCGGTTTGTCATCTTATGTGTTCACTAACGATGGTGCAAAAGCCGCTGCAATCGGTGATGCGTTGGAGGCAGGCATGGTCGGGGTTAACCACGCCATGATCTCAACGCCGGAGTCACCCTTCGGTGGTGTTAATGAATCGGGTTATGGATCTGAAGGCGGCATTGAAGGGCTGGACGCTTTTTTGCGGACCAAATTTATTACTGAGACCGGCGTGTAAGAGTGTGAATTTTTTGCGCAGACAGGTTACAGGTAATGTCGATAAAACCGCGCTTTAAGCCAGGTAAAAATATAGCGATAAAAGTACCATCTCATGAGTTCGAGAGCATGCTGCATTTCTATAAGGTGGTGTTAGGTTTAAAGGAAAGTGATGCAACCGCTCCAGGCGAATTCGAATCGAGAGTATTTGAGTTTGGGGACAAAAATTTGTGGATAGATAGTGCAGCCGAGATCAGTCAGGCCGAGGTATGGCTTGAAATTGAAACAGATAACGCGGTTGAAGCGAAAGCTTATCTTCAGAATCAGGGTTGTATTCTCAGAGATGAAATAGAACCCTTGCCGTCTGGCTTCAAAGGGTTTTGGTTAAACAGTCCCTCCAATATCATTCATCTTGTCAGTGAGAAGAGTTTGTAGAAGCAGATAGGCATTAGCTAAGTGCTTCCTGCAGGGCAAGAGCGGGATGCGCTATCATGAATACATCTTTTTTACTAATAAACGAGGTCGAGCATTATCGTGAATCGTCTGGCAGGAAAGACCGCGCTGATCACCGGGTCGGCGCGTGGTATAGGCAAAGCCTTTGCTGAAGCTTATGTGAAGGAAGGGGCAAAAGTCTGCGTTGCCGATATTAATTTTGAAGCCGCTACAGCAACTGCGAATAGCATTGGTAAAAATGCGATTGCGGTGCAAATGGACGTTACCCGACAAGACAGCATTGACTCCGCTGTTTCTGAAACCATCAACAGACTCGGTCAAATAGACATACTGATAAATAACGCAGCGTTATTTACTGCGGCACCGATTGTCGATATTCAGCGGCAAGACTATGACAAAGTTTTTGCAGTCAACTTCTCCGGTAGTTTATTCACTCTGCAGGCAGTTGCCAAACATATGATCAGTCGCGGGCGTGGTGGAAAAATTATTAATATGGCAAGCCAGGCCGGACGCCGAGGGGAGGGACTGGTTGCTGTCTACTGCGCCACCAAAGCCGCTATTATTTCATTGACTCAGTCCGCTGGAATGGATCTGATCAAACACAAAATTAATGTTAATGCTATTTCACCTGGTGTAGTGGATGGCGAGCACTGGGATGGAGTCGATGCGCTTTTTGCCAAATACGAGAATAAAGCTCCCGGACAGAAGAAGAAAGAAGTCAGTCTGGGTGTACCCTACGGGCGCATGGGTAAGGCGGAAGATTTGACTGGCATGGCGGTATTTCTAGCCAGTGATGATGCGGACTATGTAGTGGCCCAAACTTATAACGTGGATGGCGGTCAGTGGATGAGCTAGTTTGATAGAACGATCGGCCATGAGCATTTTGTACAGAGCGTTTTGGGGCAACATATTATGATTTATCGTTGCACCAGGGTGGCAGATACTTCGACCAGCTTGAGTTGGCGGCGAATCAGCGGCTAACTGATGTCGTGTTTTCACCGGACTAATTTAGTAATCAGAATTCCACCAACCCTGAACCTGCACAGGTAAACGAGAGCATCGTTTCCTTCATCGATGCGAATGCTGTAGTTAAATTCTATAGCGACACTATAAACCTGGTGGCTTTGGATAAGGAAGATCCACTCCTGACTGCGCAGTTTAAACGTGTTGAATGCAGGAGCGAGAGGCACTCACTTATTTGATGCATCCGTATAGGAATATACCGGTTGCCAGTGATCTCCCCAGATTCGCTGCCAGAAATCCTGTCGCATTGTGTTCTGGATTGGAACGCCACCGTTCCACAAGTCTGCAGATTCAAGGGCATTCAATTTAAAGTACTCTTGCAGCATACTGTTGAGTTTGTTTTCGATGGTGCGCAGTTCAGGGTCACCCGACAGATTTATAGTTTCTTCCGGATCCTGCTCAACATCGTACAGCTCATCAGTAATGCCTTGATTATTATCGCCGCTGAAGCGTTTAAACAGGGCATACTTCGGTGTGCGAATAACGCGTGTTTCCTCTTGTTCTGCGTACACTGCATCGTCTCCCCAGTTATCCGGTGTGCTCCCTGCAAAAAGCGGCACCAGGCTGCGACTGGTTGCAGTGCTTTCGTTGTCAGATAGTCCTGCATAGTCGAGAATGGTGGAGTACAAATCCATATTTGACACCATCTGTTTAGACTTTGATCTGGCGTCTATGTTGCCATTACTCTGAATAATCAGCGGTACTGAATGCGCTGCCTGATGCAAATTTTAAGGAAAGCAGGAAGCTCCATGACCCCAGAAGCCATGCTGACCCATGGATAATCCATGATCTGTGGTAAAAATCAATAAGGTATTGTCCTCGATACCCAGTTGCTTTAGTGAGGTCATTATTTGTCCCACACCGTTGTCTACCATGGATACTTGCGAGTAGTAATTGCGTAGGGTTGGTAAATCATTTGGAGCACGCATTAGCATTGAAAAATCCAGATCCTTAGTGGATTCTGACTGGCTTATGATAAAACCATCTACCGCGGATTTCCTTAATGCAACGCGTGGTATCGAGTTCATCGGGCAATCCTTGAAGAGACTTGTATAACGATTAACATCTGTCTCTTTGGTTGCCGGCCAGTGACCGTAGGGTGCCGGATAGGGCAGATACAAAAAGAACGGATTGTCATCCGCCACCTGCTGTTGCATAAAGTGTTTTGCTTTGTCGGTGAAGAAGTCTACTGAATGTCCGTGTTGTTCATAGACTGCACCGTTATCGAATATTTTGTTGCGGTAAAAACTTCTGACATGACCGTCTTCAAGAGTGACCCAGTGATCGAAGCCATCTGCCGGTGATGTGGGTTCACCCAGATGGTATTTACCTACCAGTGCAGTTTTGTATCCGGCACTCTGTAGTTTCTTTGGCAGTGTGGGCATACCATCCAGCGCGTGCCATTTAGGTGGTCAATCCTGCATTTTTCTGTCATCTATCCATGAGTGAACGCCGTATTGAGAGGGTAACTTGCCAGTCAACACGGATGCTCTGCAGGGCGAACAAAATCCGTTCGGGCAGTAAGCATTTTCGAACAACATTCCCTGAGCTTCGAGCTTGTCTAGATTGGGTGTGTGAGCTTCACTATTGCCATAACAGCCGAGCGTTGAGGCCTGCTGATTATCAGTGAGTATCAATACGATGTTTGGTTGAGTCATTGAAGTGTGCCTGTGTTAAATCAATTAGCAGAGGCTGGGAACCCTGCATCATTACCCACCGGGCCATCGCCGGACCAGGTGTCAGCCGCAGCAATTTCAGCCGCATCTCCAATTGCATCGGTGCAGACTTTGCAACGGCATTGTATGCGCCAGCCAGATTCGTCCGCTCATAGATTGTTGTAAGTCTTTTCCAGGCGCATGCATCATGTGTTTATATGCGTGTTACTTCTGGATTGCCATAACCACGATATCGAAACAAGGTAACATCGCTTTCCTCAACACCGTACTCATTTAACAACGCTCGCGATTTCAGGTGGCAAAGTCAGTCGCCAGTGTATACAGCGCCAGACCAATCCTGATCGGCAAAAATATTACCCAGTGATTTTTGGCTATCCTGGAACCACGCTTCGATATCGCCCAGACTGTTGTTGCCTTCGCGATAACTGTCAATCAACTGTTGCATTCGCGCGCTGCCGAAAGAAGGGTAGTGCCCGCCATGAAAAACGTTTGCACCCAATGTCTCGATTCTTTCAAGGGTTTGCAAGTAGATCGACTTGTCTGAGTGATATAGTGAGTCCAGCAATTCGCCGTCGTAGAGTGCATCGCCGGAGAACAGTGTTTTGTTTTTTAAGTTATACAAGCCAATCGATCCGGGTGAATGTCCGGGCAAGTGTAAAATCTGATAGGTTGTATCACCAAGATCTACTACGTCACCCTCGTCAAGATAGCCTGTCAGTGGAGCTGCTTGTACGTGGTAAGACTCGGGCGAAAAGTCCGGATGTTGTAACGGATCAATAATTCCGATGCGAGTCCAGGCGCCACTAAACAAAGCTTTTTCGTTTAGCGGATTTTCTAGTATGTGGGCCTCGGCGCGATGACCCAGACGCTCGTCAAATTCGTGCAAACAACCAGAGTGATCAAAGTGACTGTGTGTGACAATGGCTTTGATTGGACGAGTCGTGTACTGAAGAATCCACTGCTTTAGCGAATCGAGCCCCATACCGGTATCGATCACCAAGTCGTAGTCACGACCTGCAACATGCCATATGTTGCAGCGCATAAAATTGGCAACTCCTGTTTCCTGTATCAGCGATATCGTGTCGCTGATTTTGTGTCGTTTGTATCCCATGCACGGCCGTTAGTTCTGTGATAAATCATCTTGAGCGAAAACCTGCGGATATACAATGATAGCGTTTGTCAGACGCGGTGTATAACATCCGTATGGTATTTACTTGTTTCCAGACGCATTTACTGACAAGCTACAGCCTGAGCAAAAGCTGATAAATCTCTATTAAACAATTTACAGAACAATTATGACCAGAAAACTCTACGAACTGGAAAACGTTGAAAGTCCGTTTGCGTGGCGCAGCAAATACGCACTCGCCCACAAAGACCTGGAATTCACATCTCACCGCACAGCCTTTACAGATATCCCGAACGTGTGCGGTGGGCAACACAAAAGCGTACCAATTCTGGTAGATGAAAATGGCACGGAAACCTGCGATAGCCTCTCTATCGCAAAGTACCTTGATGAAACTTATCCAGAAGCGCCTCTATTTACCAATAGTTCAACTGCACGAACTGAAGAAGTCGAGGGTCTGCTTGGTCAGCATGGCTTCAAAGCATTTTTTCCACTGTATATACATGATATCTGGGCGGGTTTACCCGAGAAAGATGCCATCTACTTTCGTAAAACACGTGAAGAACGCTTTGGCGCTTCGCTTGAAGAACTGAGTGCTAATCGAGAAGAACGACTGCCACAAGCCCGTGAAGGCCTGGCTCCGCTACGCGAGGCGTTGGGAGATAAGCAGTGGTTCAACGGTGATGCACCAGCATACCCTGACTATGTGGTGTTGGCCTTCTTTACCTGGTTAAAAGGATGTGCAAAGACGCCGCCACTGGCAGCAGATGATTCGCTTGTTGATTACATTCATCGCGGTTTCGCACTTTACAATGGCATAGGTGAGGAAGTTAAAGGCGGACCAATGGCTGCGTGATTCGCGATAGTTGTGTCCGTGGCTTTTTCCAGAGTGCCAGTGTTGATTCCAGTGTCGATACCGGTGTCGATAGTGCGCCTGTTTTGATAGTAGTTTCTGTAGTGATAGTAGTGCCTTTATTGACATTATTGTTAGTACATTGATTATTACAACAATTGAATCTACGTGACAAAGGTCAGGCCGGAACGGCTGTTTATCGAACCCACTGGCCTCGGACACTCGAAAGAAGTCTTGCGGGTGTTTGGGGGCAGTGTCGGGAAGCGCTAAATGTACAGAACATTCTGACACTGGTGAATGCGCACCACTTGGCGGATAAACGAGACACCGATATCGAAACTTACAATCAACAATTAACATTGCAGAGCTTGTGGAGGGTAACAAGACAGATCTCTATCAGTCTGATGACAGGCAAAGCCTGCAGTCTTAGTGTGAGACTGGATTAATCAAACTCCGCAATGTGTACCGCGCGTCCTTCCACCATAGAACGTTGTGCTGCCATGCCCATGATGACTGCCATCTTGCCATCATTGGAATTGACTTCCACAATATCTGTTTGACCTCTGATCACCGCGAGAAACTTTTTATGTTGATAGAAAGTAG
>CAZQKJ010000194.1:2744-7049 GCA_964593315.1 uncultured Granulosicoccaceae bacterium | reverse complement strand
AGAAATAACATACCGGTGATTGCTCAGGGAACCGGCGCTGACTCAGCATCGGTTATCTTTGACGCACTGCAGTCAGCCAAAGCTCGCAACATTGATGTGCTCATCGCAGACACGGCAGGCCGGCTGCATACTCAACACGGCCTGATGGATGAACTCGGTAAAGTTAGCCGGGTGATCAAAAAAATAGACGAAACCGCACCGCATGAAACCTTGCTGGTTCTGGATGGCACAACTGGCCAGAATGCACTAAGCCAGGCTCGGGAATTTGGTAACTCAGTGGATGTCAGCGGGCTTACTGTCACCAAGCTCGACGGCACTGCTAAAGGGGGCGTGCTGTTTACACTGGCAGATGAGCTAAAACTGCCTATTCGGTTTATCGGCGTCGGTGAAGGCATTTACGATCTACGCGTATTTGAAGCACCGGACTTTGTCGATGCATTGCTGGGCGATTCAGTTCCTGACGGCAGCATCACAGTGCCTGCCAACTGACTGCGTCCAGGCAGACTCCCGCAAGCTCAGTGATTCACTTTCACGAAGTAGAAAAATCAGATGGCACACGCCAGGTGTTCCGTAATCTGACCCTGTTTTTGCCAAAAGCCTCCTATACTCTCTTGTGTGGTGGGCAACAATCCGGCAAGACTATGCTGGTGCGAATGCTAATGGCATACGAACGGCCAGATCGAGGCACACTTCGGGTAGACGGAATAGATATAGGCACTATTCCAGCTGACCGGATTCCGTTTCTACGGCGCCAGATCGGGCTTATTGCAGACACCCCTGCTTTTCTTGAAGATCGAACGGTGGCAGAAAACCTATCTGTTCCACTTCAACTGGCAGGGTTTGAACAGGAATTAATACAGACGCGCCTCCATGCAATGCTAGATCACACCGGCTTGCAGGAGCTGCAAAACCAAAAGTTACACAAGCTCTCCAGGCCGACACGTCATCTTATCTCGGTGGCACGCGCTACGATTCACAAACCAACCATCGTTGTGGCAGACGAACCGTTGAGCGACAGTGACGCTGATACCTCAGACCTGATCATCCGGCTGTTGAATGATGCGAATACTTACGGTGCAACTGTATTGATAACTTGTCAAAGTGATGCTGCACAATTGCTACAGGCAAGCTCCACTGTAAAGACACTGACACTGGCAGACGGATCAATACTAGAAGATGAATTCGATCAGAACAAAAGCCCGGATAACAACACGCGCGGGTATCAGCGCTAACGCCCGGGAGCTTCAACTTCCCTTGCGCTACGGACTATCCAGCCGCCCCTCCCTTTTAGTAACAGACGGATTGACTTCTTTACTACGAACGCCGCCTACACTTTTGATGCTCTTTTTGGCACTGACACTATCACTACCCGCGGCAATAGTTTTTATTTCAGACAGTTTGAAATCCGCAGAGGCGAACCTGCTAAAGAGCCATCGCATTACTATTTTTCTGAACAAAGAGGCGTTGCTGCCACACGCAACCGCACTGGCAACAGAGCTCACTGCTCACACCCATATAGAGTCTGCACAACCCATCCCTTTGACAACCGACAATGGCGATGTCTTCTCTATTGCTGTGCAGCCCGCCGCCGGGCTGAATGACACAAGCCTGCAGCAAGTCATCGACGATCTCGATAGCCATGCTGACGTTGTTTTTGTAGCCGCCGATGCAGCCTGGCTGCATCAAAGTACAACGGCGATTGAAAGTACGCAAAAATTTACCAGGCTGAGTATTCTGCTGGCCGCATTGCTGACGGCTTTGCTGGCCTTTGCCATCACCACCGCCGATCTTCTGCGTGGACGCGAGGAGAACATTGTGTTGAACCAATTGGGGGCAACTCGCTCAATTAAACTCAGACCTCTGCTGCTGAGTTCACCATTGCTGGCTGCGCTCGCCGTCGGGGTTGGAGCATTGTGCGCCTGGGGCATAATACGGTTAGCGCCAAAATATGTTGACTTGTCACCTTATGAGAATATATTGCCCGGATCCTTACCGCTGGCTAGCATGCTTTTATTGGCCTTATTGGCTGCATTATGTAGCTTTATGACCGTAAAAATACTGAGAAAAATAGTGTAAAATACTAATTAAATCATACAATTACAGTATATAATGGGGAATTAAGTACAGGCAGGTAAAGATTCCCGAAACACCCGCCGTTAAATAGGGAACTTTTCCAGCTGTTAGCACTCTTACTCTATGAGTGCTAAAATAGGCACACCAGTTAATCAGGAGAAATACTGTATGACCCAATCGATGGTAAAAGCGTCAACGATGACTTTGCCTGCGGTCAATGATGATCTAAACGGGTACTTGTCAAAGATATCCGCATTTCCAATCCTGTCTGTAGAGCAGGAACAAACCCTCGCACGCCAGTATCGCGACGATGAAAATCTCGATGCCGCCGGGCAAATGGTGATGTCGCAGCTGCGATTTGTCGTGCACCTGGCTAGGAGCTACTCAGGTTACGGACTTCCTTTGGCTGACCTGGTTCAGGAAGGCAATATCGGCTTGATGAAAGCCGTCAAAAGATTCGATCCGGATGTCGGCGTCAGGCTTATTTCGTTCGCAGTCCACTGGATTCGCGCCGAGATTCACGAGTACGTCATTCGTAACTGGCGCATAGTGAAAGTGGCCACCACCAAGGCACAACGCAAGTTGTTCTTTAAGCTACGCAGCTCGAAGAAAAGTCTCGGTTGGTTTTCAGCCGCCGAAGCCAAAGCGGTTGCCAATGATCTGGGAGTCACCGAAGAACAGGTGTACGAAATGGAATCCCGTCTTACCAGTGGCGACATGGCGTTTGATGCGACCAGTGCTGATGACGGCTCAGAGAGACGCGCCCTTAGACCTGCGGAATACTTGTATGAAGACAACGTTGACCCGGCAGTTGCGGCAGAAAACGAGGACTACGCTGACTCACAGGTAAGCGAGCTGACAACGGGAATGGAAAGCCTTGACGATCGCAGCCGTGACATTCTGCAGCGTCGCTGGCTGGAAGACGGTAATAAATCGACCCTGCAGGAACTCGCTGACGAATATAAAGTGTCAGCCGAGAGAATCAGGCAGATTGAAAAAGCCGCCATGATAAAACTGAAAGCGCATATGCTTGAGGCGTAACACTTATCGCCACCACTGTTGTCCGTATTAAATCAGGCCGCTCTGTTTTTCAGCGCGGCCTTTTTTTTAATACAAAGGAAATGCGCAAAACCACACACGGCGTCCAGCCAGCGCGACACTTGCGTAACATTTTTCACTCAGTATTGGCCGCGGTATCATCTGACCGCGCTTAGTCCGGCAAAATCTAAGCTGCCGCTGTTTGAGCACAATGATATTATATTTTTAATTGCGTTATTCACTGGCAGAGTCCCCCTGCCCTGTATCAGGCTTGTGCAAACCACGCCGCTTCCACTCAATGCTTTGGGCACGATCGAGATTCTACAACGCAGCATGTTTTACTTACCGGTCAGCAAAAGATGTATCGATGACATCATCGGCCAGCCCGACTCAGCAGGTCGCATTATCGAAGATTTTTCATCGTGCGAAATTGCAGCTTTATTATTTCTACAACAGCTGCCAGGCAAACAGATAACTCATGCAAAAGGGGCTGAAGTATTATTGGCTCAGCTTATAGAGATCTGTAATACACACACCCTGCAAAAAGGCACAGTAGAGCTCGCGAGCTTGGCAAAAGAATTAATCGAGACCCGTTCACTTATCGAAGGGGTCGAGCTAGCGGATAAGTTGAGAATATCTTACTGCGATGCAGCAACCATTCGCCAAAAATCATTCCTTAACAGTGACAATCTGTGGGATTTTGACTTCGCGCGCCGAAAGCGCCAGGCAAACACGCGACCGGTAAAAGTCAGGCATTTGACCTTAGGTGCAGAACAAAGCCGCATCTATCGGGAAATAAAATCGCAGCAGAATGAAAATTTGCACATACAAGGCTATGCAGGCACAGGTAAAACTACACTAATACAATCGCTGCTGCCAATGTATAACAACGCTAAAGCGAATTTGCTTTTTCTAGGTGAAACCAGACGTCCGCTTGACGCTTTAAAACTTGACTCATCGCAGCGAAGCCGGATTAGCATTGATACTTTTGCAGGGCTGGCTAAAAGCCTTATACCCAACGATTACACCAATCCTGTTCTGCGTAAACTGCGTCAGCAAAAATCAACTACAGCACCCACTTCGGATACAGAACTACTTCGACTATTGAATATCCCTGATGACAACAGTGCAAGCTCAGCATTTAGAATACGAGCCATAAGAGCAACGCTGTTTAAATACTGCCACAGCGCAGAT
>CAZQKJ010000194.1:0-2644 GCA_964593315.1 uncultured Granulosicoccaceae bacterium | reverse complement strand
CAGCGCAGATAGTATTCCATTCGCCTATGCCAAAAATTTTAGTCAAGCTGGCAAGGCTGCAATAGTCGAACATACGATCACACTTTGGAAATTGTTTTCATCACCGCCACCTGATAGGAATACGCCTCTGTTTCGAGGCTATCACTATATCAAGCTTGCAGCCCTTAATGAGTGGACCATACCTGACACCTATACTCATATATTCGTTGATGAGTGCCATAACATCTCTAACGCTATGCAACAGATCCTGAATCGTAGTCCGCAATCTGTGATCAGCATGGGCGATGACTATCAGAATTTGCAGGGTAAGCTCACCAAACTACCCGATGTTTTACGCCTGAGGGAAATGACCCATTCGATCCGTTCCGGATACCAAATAGAAGAAGTCATCAACCCTATGATTGCCGCTCACCCCAATCCAGTAAAAAATCGTTTTAAAGGTAACCCGGGCAACAACCAGGAAATTAAGTACTATAAAAATTCCGTAGTACCTGAATCGGCAAGTCTTATATTAGTAAGAGATTTTTGGGGCCTATTTGAATGGTCACAACGCCTGTCTGCCGCAGACAAACCGATTAGAATGATCAGCAACATGAACAGTCTGAACATGTTTGTTGCCGACTGTATAGAGCTTTACACTAACGGCGTACAACCCCGACACGGAGAGCTATTCAGATTCAACTCATGGTCCGATGTCTATCAGACTCACCATCAGAGCAAGAGCTTCGGCTTCATTCATCGAATGCTTGAGCATGGTTATCACTACAGAGACTGGGAAAAAACCTCCAGCCTGTTCAGAGCGACTGAAAACGACAGCACATCACACACGATTTCAATGATCGAACATGCGCGCAATCTTGAGTTCAATTGCGTGATGATTACGCCCGGTGTTGTCCGCACAGTGTCACCCGAGACACGGTCAGCGGACATAAACACCGTCTATACGGCTTGTACTCGATCAGTCAGACGTTTGTTACTACCCGAAGGCCTGCGCCACTGGATTGAGGACATTCCAACAAGCCTCAAGCCGATGGCCGCTATCCAAAGCTCGTAGCCGGAGATTTATCACACGTCTACCACGCACACTCTCAAAGCCTGGCCGAAGCACTACCAGAGCTACAGAGACCTACCAGAACCCGCAGGGCTTACTCAGAGGCGAGAATCTTCTCAGCGCTTCTTAACACCAGTGTGCCATCCGGCAAAGTAACCCAATCATCCGAGGGGCCTTCCAACGCTTCTATCAACTCTGCATCAGTTGACACAAAAGACCCTTGATCGAGATTGTCCGTTCCAGTAGCTGTAACGCTTTCATCTGTGGCCGGCTGCTCTATCGTGGCATCTTCTACCGCAATTTCATCAACTTCAGTATCATCAAAAAACAACTGGTCCGCTGACAAATTTACAATCGCATCGCCATTTTGATCCGAGCTCTGAACCGGCGTCTGCAATTCTGTCTTCAATGCTTCCAGATCAACTTCCTCTGATCCATCCAGCTGAGGGGCGTTAGCTTCAGTCTCATCATCAGCCACGGAATCCGTGAATATAGCGTTAGAGGTATTTTGATGAGTTACCTCTGGCTTATCGACGTCTTCTATAGCTATCACTTTCAGTACCGGCGCTGCAATTGTCGTACTGGTTATCTGAGTCTTATCTCCACTTAGCAACGGATCACCACTGCCGGTGGAGATACCGATAAATTCTGAGGACGCAGGCTTTGCAGCAGGTGCAACTTCATCAGTGGCAATCGGTGTTGTGCTTTGCGCCGTTGTAGATTCTGTATCCGGTGCAGAAGCGGCTACTGGAGGCGCACCAATCGCTGCCAGATCGCGCAAAGCCGCCTGATTCTGTGCTGTAGGATCGGTTAAGGTGGCAATAGCCCCTGCAGTATTTGCACTTCCCGCTTTACCGAGCTTTGATGCATCCGACGGCGGGCAATCTTCACCAGAGTGAACCGCTGTTTTATCCTTCAATGAAGTTTCTGCGTCTGCATCTTCCTGCTCATCAGCGTTCTTGTCTTCAGCATCTTTATCTTCACCAGAGCCCTCGCCCTCGGCAGCATTATTTTCTTTATCTGAATCATCACCATTGGAATCATCGCCACTGTCAGTGTCTGTTTCTTTTGCAGATTCGTCACTGCCTTCAGCGTCTTTGTCATCCTCTGCTTCGTCAGTATCGGTCTCTGCGGTCTTTGCTGTTCCGTTTGTCGGTGCACAGCCATGATTCGCTGTGCCGGCCTTACCTGCGATAACCGATTCATTGGCTAGAGACCCGGCGACATTAACGCCGGTGCTACCTGCACCCACTGCGGCACCACCCGCCAGTGAATCAACCACGACAGATGCTATTGGCGCTATCGGTTTTACAGGGTCTGTGCCATCAGCCAAAGAACCGGTTTTATTAGCGGCTGCGTTGTTTGCATCCGTCGTAATACCCGCTGCGGACTTTCCAGTTTTGCCCGGCTGTGTGAAGTCCACCTTGTCTACGGTTTCGCGAATATCCTGTAGCGACAAAGCTTCAGGGCGCATTAAAATTTTAAGCGCGAGCGCGCGGTAGTCTTCAACTGACATGCCTTGCTCTGGAGTCTCCGTGTAGCTCACTGAAAACAAGGTAGTACCCGGATACTCCGTGCTCTCTTCTTCAACTT
>CAZQKJ010000193.1:0-7064 GCA_964593315.1 uncultured Granulosicoccaceae bacterium | reverse complement strand
GAGCATGCACAGTGGGTATAGCCATAACGGATATAACAAACACCAACACCAATATATTCATGATGTTTTTGAATCTACGAATCAAAATATAACTCCTACATAAATAACAAATTGCTATCAAAAGAAATTCAGTTGACGCTACTCGGCCACCCTAGACTAAGCTCCGTTCAACTTCCGACTCCCAGTACTTGTTCCATTGCGCTGAAATCACACGCTCCTGCACTAGCTACTTAGTATTATTTGAGCTCTCTAAATATGAGATCTCGCCAGGCAGCGCTGTTCTGAGCAAATAGGTAGGGGAAGCCTTGTTTTTCGACATCAAGGCGTATTGTTACTTCGGATAACGCTGGTGTCGGGGCTGCAGGAGAGAAACTTACAGCGGAGAGGGTGTAACTGACAGCTAAATGAGAGAACAACGCTAATACTCCTAACATCTTTAAAACTGGGACTGACTAAGTAAGGTGATCGAAATGTTACAGAACGTTACGTGACAACAAATAGGAGACCATAAAAATACTTCCTATGTCAATGAGGAATTAATGTCGATGTCTACATAGACAACACTATTACTGACCACATTTCGCCCCCAAAACCCTAGTGAATTTTATTTTCTCTTTATTATTCATTGCTTTATATAAGTATTTTTAATCCCCTAGGGGACGCCATTCGTCTTTTCCCAGCGTCTATAAGAATCCACAACTGTCTATAAGGCAGTTACTTCGTGTCTCTACCAGTCCACGGCAATCCACCTAAATCCACCCGAAGCCATGCAATTGGACAAGGGTAAGCGACGTCGCACAACTATTGGTGCGTATCCCCTGTTTAGCTTAAGCGAGGCTCGTGAGACCAATAACGAGCTAAGAAAAAGGTTGTATGGAGACACTGATCCCTGGGCACCAGAGCCAGGAACAACAACGCTAACTGAAGTAGCTGAAACATGGATAAAGTTTCAATCACCAGCTTGGTCAGACAACTATAACGAGAATACTACCTACCGAATCAAACACCATCTTCTGCCCGCACTCGGCCATTTTCCACTTGAACAAATAACCGCTCCGCAGCTACTGAATTATCTGGATAACACTCGTTGCTGATGGAAAGCTGTCAACAGCACATAAGGTTAAAAATCTGTTCGGACAAATAGCAGCTTATGGCATCAGTAAAGGCCTATGCACACGCAATGTATGTGGTGATATTAAAGGCGCGTTGCCACCACGTTCGGAGAAACATCATCCTGGAATTACTGACCCGTCTCGGTTAGGTGAATTGCTGAAAGCTCTTGAAGGCTACACAGGCGACTTCGCAGTAAAGCGTGCGATTCGATTAGCACCGCACCTGATGTTGCGACCCACAGAACTTCGCGCTGGCTTATGGTCGGAAATTGATCTTGATACTGCTGTGTGGAGAATTCCCGCTGAACGAATGAAAATGAAAGATGGCCACATTGTTCCACTATCAGCGCAAGTTGTAGAAATCTTGACCGAGTTGCACCAGAAAACCGGACGATTTCCGTTTCTTTTCCCAGGTATACGCGCCCCACTTAAACGCCCGATTAGTGAAAATCTCGTGGAGTTCTCGGTGATCTGCGTAACGGATTGGTTGATGGCATTATCTGGCCAAACCAAATTGCCCGGCAGTTGGGCATTGTTGCAGCAAGTGTTGCGATGAAAATAGTTTCGACAACCCACTTCCTGTGGGCGGGGCTGGCGGTTGGTATTGCGCTGTCACCTATGGACTATTTGTTTGTCATGGTGTTTGCGGGATTTGCACTGGTGCTAGCGCGTTTTATTCGTGTGCCTGGAGGTTTTGTGATTGGGTCCGGCTTTGCGCTGAAGCTACAGGGCGTGCCAGATGAGACTGCTATAGCCATGATTTTACTGAACCATGTTATGGCGCTTATTCTTGTGGTCGGTATTGGTGCGTTTGTGCTTTGGCGTGGTGGGGTTAGTATTAGAATGTTGGATAGGCAAGAGTTAGTTTGAATATTTTAAATCGTATTACTCACAGTCCACTAATGATCACACCGCAAGAGCCGTTTTCATTGGCAGGAACAAGCGAGCACGGCCATGAATTTCGCATAGAAAATTAAAGCCGAAGTGCTCATAGAAACGCTGCGCATTATCATCAAGACAATCGACTATGATTGCAACCGCTGCGAGGGATTCGTTGACCTTACACAGGTAACGAATGGCGTTCACGAGCGTGATCCCGCCGTAGCCCTCGCCCGCTCTGCATTCGATGATTGCGAGCTGCGCGATCAAAAATGCGGGCACAGGATAGTGCGGTAGTTTTTTTTGAATTTTCTCCGGCAGCGTTGAGCGTTCGATATTGGTAAACGAGGCTGCGAAGAAAGCGATGATCGGCAATTTGTTATCATCGCCTTTCTCTTCCCCGGGTAAGACGAGCGTGGTGCTTGTACCTGCCTTTTTGTGTTGGAGCGCCAGGGATTTTAAAAAAAAATCAAGGGAAGGTTTGCCACAACTAAACGAAGCCCGATCGTGGAGCGCACGATCAAGCTCAACAAACGCGCATGATCGCGTCATTCGATACCACGTTCTCGCGCAAGATTAGCGGCTTTTTGTAACGCAGCATTCGGCGGTGTGGCTTTCTCACAAGCGGCCATGAACTGATCAAACACATCGGGTTCCAGCACCATCGATGAGTTTTCGGCGAGTACTCGATCAGCATCAGCTTCTGCTGCTCGCACGACGTATTCAGACAGACTGGTCGTGCCGGTCAAGGCGGACGCTTTCTTTAACTTCGCTTTGACAGCCGATGACAATCGAATGTCCATGCGGTCTAGTGTTCGTTTGGCTGATCCTGACATGGAGTTTTCACTCTCAAATTATTTGTACGGAAATATTCCGTACAAATATTAGGCATACAACGGCGATGAGTCAACCAGACTTGATAAGTTGTTGTTTATCTTAGTTAATATTGTGCGCCAGTTGACATTCATTGATCCAGTATTCGCGGTGCAACGCCTGCTCCAGTGCCTGTCCCGTGAGCGCCCCCTGAGCGCCCCCAACAATTGGATCGCTGTTGTGGCATTTGCAAGACTTGACCCCGATTGTGTTTTTTCTTTTGACAGGCGTCAGGTCTCTACCTAGCCCCAGCCTATAAAATCTGGAAATGAGGATCCGAGCCAATGAACACGGTTTTCCTTTATAGTATCAAGGCTAAATAATACAGGGCTAAGGCGGGGTATACCGTATCATCCGAACATGAATCAAATAACTAAAACGTTCATCGTCAATAGGGTATGCAGATATCTACAGCGGTTGTTTTTCGCTTTGACGATAGCCGCTACAACCAGCGGTTGTAGCAGTCTGATTAATCGCACCGTGGATGGCGTGTCTGCTGACCTCGTCACCGCTATTATGGATCAGGATGACCCGGAAACAGTCCGCGAGGCGGTGCCAGCTTATCTGATCATGCTGGACAGCTTCGTCCAGGGTGACCCTCCGAAAACTGCCAGTCTGCGCAATGCATCCACACTGTATGCGGCGTTTGGCAGTGCGCTGGTTAAAGATGAAACCCGAGCCAGCAAACTTACCTCAAGAGCATGGCGTTACGGACAACAGGCATTGTGTCAGGACTATGATGTTAGCTGTGAGATTCGCGAGGTCGGGTTCGAAGAGTGGGAAACCTTTCTTACTGCACGTAACACCGATGATGCACCTGCCTTGTATGATTTTGCCACTGCCTGGTTGGCTTTTTTGCAGGCCCACAGCTCAGACTTTGTAACTCTTGCCGAACTGCCAAAAGCGCAAAAGCTTGTGGAAATACTCAGCCAGATAAATGATGGCTACGAAGAAGTTAATATTAACCTGTATCTTGGAATTCTTAATTCCCTGCGTCCTCCTGCCCTTGGTGGTGATTTTGATGCGGCACAAAAATACTTCCAGCAAGCTATCGATTTATCTGAAGGTAAAGACTTAAGCGTGAAGGTCAGTTACGCACGATTTTATGCAAGAACCTTGTACGAGCGTGAACTGCACGATAGCCTGCTTAATGATGTGGTTAAAGCTGATCCTGCCGAAGGTATAAGCACTTTATTAAATGTGTTGGCGCAAGACGAAGCTCAGGCCTTGCTTGATACTGCTGACGACTACTTTTAATGTTTGTCTGGCAATAAGTCATCCAACACTCAACGAGAGAATCAAGTTGAATCAAATAACAAAACTGGCGCTGTTGTTTAGCCTTGTCATCTTTACTTCCGCAACCGCAAGAGCGGCAGACCAAGTATTCAAGATAGCCACTTTAGCGCCGCAAGGATCTGCCTGGATGAATGCTATCCAGGCGGGTGCAAAGCAGATCGCTGAGGAAACAGACGATCGTGTAAAGTTTAAGTTCTACGGTGGTGGCATACAGGGAAGCGATAAAAAAGTATTGCGCAAAATCCGTAACGGACAACTCCACGGCGGTGCGTTTGCCGCCGGCACACTAGCGACTCAATCACCCAGTGTGTTGCTCTACGGTTTACCGTTCCTGTTTAATGATCAAGCCGAAGTAGATGCGGTTCGCGCCGAACTAGATGACACAATAGAGCAAAACTTACTTGATTCCGGCCTGGCAACGTTTGGCTTTGCCGGCGGCGGGTTTGCCCTGGTGATGTCTAATAGCCCGGTGGCCAACCTGCAAGATCTAAAAGGGAGGCGAGTGTGGGTCCCTGAAGGCGATACTGCCAGCTACCGTGGTATGGAACACTTTGGGCTATCGCCAGTAGTACTACCTCTGACTGACGTGCTGACCGGATTACAAACCGGGTTGATCGATGTGATTGGATCCTCCGCAATGGCTGCATTGGTGTTGCAATGGCATACCAAAGTAACGCATGTATCTACTATGCCTGTCTCATACATTTATGGGGTGATGGGCATTGGCACAAAGCACTTCAATAAAATTTCAGCCGAAGATCAGCAGATCGTCAATCGTGTATTTCGCGGTGTGTATAGCGACTTAGATCAGTTGAGTGATGACGAGAGTGAAGAGGCAATGGCGGCCATGGTGGGAAGCGGAGTAGAGATTGTTGAGCCAGACCCCGGTGCGCTGGAAGATCTTCAATCGCGTTCACGCACACTGTGGAAATCAGTTGCAGATGAAGGGGGTTTGCCGAAGTCTGAACTCGATCGGATTTACGCTGTGCTGGCAAAGCTGCGCGGTAACTGATGAGTGCAGGGCAGTCGCCAACCGCAGCTGATGATCAGTCTGGCTGGCTAGGGCGGCTCGAACGGTTCGGGTTGTTTGCAGAAAACTCATTGCTCTTGATTATACTGGCCAGCATGTTGGCTATTTCAATCTGGCAGATTGTTGGCCGCAACTTTTTTACCGGTGGGTTTATCTGGGCCGATGAATATCTGCGCCTTGCAGTGCTGTGGGTGGCGTTGATCGGATCGATTGCAGCCGCTCGAGATCATCGACATCTGCGCATTGATTTGCTGTCACGCATCTTACCGCCACAGGCAACACGCTGGACCGATTTCATCGCTGATAGTGCGACGGTTTTGGTGTGTGCAATTCTCGCATGGTACAGCCTGGTTTTTGTGCTTGAAAGTCACGAGTACGAAGACCTCGCGTTTGATATGTTGCCGTTGTGGTGGTTTCAGGCGATTCTGCCTATCGGTTTTCTGCTAATCGCGTATCGCTACGCAATCTGGGCAGTAAGACGGCTCACTAAACCTAGCGGTGTTAAAACTACAGAGTCAATCACGTGATCGGCGCTGTTGTTCTCATTGTACTGGCGCTATTGGGCGCACCTCTGTTTGTTATTATTGCAGCCAGTGCACTGTGGGGGTTTTATCAGCTCGATATCAACCTGACGTCAGTCATACTCGAAACATTCAGCATAGCCGAAACTCCTATTCTACTAGCCATTCCGTTATTTACACTGGCGGGCTATCTTCTCAGCGAGAGCGGTGCACCCGGCAGACTAGTTCGTTTTACCCAGGCTGTACTCGGTTGGATGCCTGGCGGTTTGCCTATCGTTGCATTGGCGTCGTGTGCATTTTTTACCGCATTTACCGGCGCTTCAGGCGTGACGATAATAGCGTTGGGGGCGATCCTCTACCCGGCATTGCAGCAGTCGGGACACGATGATCGTTTCAATCTCGGGCTAATTACTTCAGGTGGCAGCCTGGGTCTGTTGTTTGCGCCGTCGTTGCCAATAATCCTGTACGGCGTTGTAGCCAAGCAACCGATCGATGACCTGTTTATCGCCGGTGCACTGCCGGGCTTATTGATGTTGCTAGTGCTATCCGGTTACTGCATGTGGACACAGCGCCATAACCGAACGGCGCTGGCCGACTTCAGCTCTAAAAAAGTGCGCGCCGCGTTATTTGAGTCGGCACTAGAGTTACCGCTGCCATTCATCGTGCTCGGCGGTATTTACTCGGGACTCCTTGCGGTATCTGAGGCGGCGGCGATAACCGCTATTTACGTGTTCCTGGTAGAAGTTGTGATTCGCCGTGAAGTTAAGTGGTCACAGCTGCCTTCTATTGCGCGTGAATCAATGACACTGGTCGGTGGAATTCTGATTATCCTCGGGTTGTCGTTCGCCTCAACCAACTACATGATCGATGCTGAAGTGCCACAGCAGTTATTCAATACTATGCAGGGCCTGATCGAGAATCGCTGGAGCTTTCTGGTTTTTCTGTTTCTGTTCCTGCTGGCGTTGGGTGCTATTCTTGATATTTTCTCGGCAATAGTACTGGTGGTACCACTAATACTTCCGTTGGCAGCGAGCTACGGCGTTGACCCGCTACACTTGGGGATTATTTTTCTAGCCACCATGCAACTGGGATATTTAACGCCACCGGTTGGCCTGAATCTGTTCATCGCGAGCTACCGATTCAATACACCGATATTACAGGTATATAGTGCCGCGCTGCCGTTCCTGTTTATACTAACAATCACTGTGCTGATTATTATATTTGTGCCTCAGCTGTCAATCTGGTTTAAATAAACTAGATTCCGCGGCACCTGATTCTTTGCTGAATGCACAATAACTTGACGTGGTCTAATAGATTGGTACCACCGAGTTAAGTGATAATACACTCAACGAT
>CAZQKJ010000192.1:0-7064 GCA_964593315.1 uncultured Granulosicoccaceae bacterium | reverse complement strand
CGATCGTGCTGGTGCGGGTGATTGTCTTGAGGATTCCTCTGCGCTGGACGAGATTCAATCCGTCGGTATGGATCATCCCTCCTGCCGTCAGTATAACGATCGTCGCTCAATTTGATCTCCTCGAAAAATTATTACCTTGGCAGTTCATCATTGGCATAAAGCGCATAAAAGTGGATGCCTTGAGTTGCCACAACTGATTGGGTGCAATCGGTAGTGGTTCTAAAGTTGTTCCGATCAGTACTACCAGGTTGAGACTAAACCTGAGTATCTACTTTTCTCCAACAGCAAACCGTTCAGCAAGCAAAATTCCGCCGACCACCATGATTAACCCTGCAGCATGGTACCACCGGAATGCTTCTCCCAGTATCAATATCGCAAGCATGGATCCGAATATCGGAACCAGATTTATAAATTGCCCGGCACGATTGCCGCCGATCAGCTCTACACCTCGGGCGTAACAAATCTGTGCCACGATAGTTGGAAACAAAATGATATAGATCATCACAAGCCAGCCCTTTAGCGGGGGTGCAGAGAATGGCTGTTGCTGCCATTCCCATAGACAAAAAGGTATGGTCATTGCGAAGGCGCTGATCGCAATCATCCACATAAAGCTAAGCCAGTGAATCCTGGGTCGCCATCGCAGACCGATAGTGTAGGCCGCATAAAATGCACAGGCGACCATCATGATTGCGTCACCGAAGTTCAGTCCTTCGGTAAAAAACGTCCATGGCCTACCCGCGGTAGTGGTAACCAGCACTCCGAGAATTGAGCAGCTCAGCCCTATGATTTGTAGCTTGCTGGTGCGCTGAGAGAACAGAACAAAATTAGCCAGCATGATCATAATTGGCATTGATGCCTGTTCGATAGCTACATTGATTGCGGTGGTGTGGTTGAGCGCAAGATACATCAGTAAGTTAAACAATGACATGCCAAAAGCACCCAGTGATACCAGTACCATCCAGTGTTTTTTGAGTAGTACGAGATCTCGTTTCAAATAAGGCCAGGCAAATGGCAGCAGCAAAATCGCCGTGAGTAACCAGCGTGCGGAAGTGATTGTAAAGGGCTGCCAATCGTGGCTTGCAAGCTTTCCGGCAACAGCGTTACCACCCCACAGAAAAGTGGTCAGTGTGAGTAGCACATAGGCGTTGCTGAAGGCGGATTTCATTGGAATCTGGATAAAAACCGTGACGGTAGATCAGAGTGACTGACAAAGAGCACTGTGACCGGGTAATTGAAAAGGCAAAAAAAAGGGCAGCCGAAAAGCTGCCCTTTTTTCGATAACGCTGTAGGGAAGAGTGTCAGACGTCGTCTACGTCGTCAACCACAACCTGACCGGTAGCTCGACGCCAAAGGATAGCGCCGGCAAGACCGATACCGAGGAAGACGCTGTAGAGCCCCAGTGCCATCCATTGAATGGAATCACCTTTGCCTTCACCAACCCATCCTTCCTGAAAGGACAGATAAACCAGTGCTGCAAAAAGAATCAATACAATGACACTGCCGAGGAAACCGAGTGCTTTCCATGCGGCGATAAGTAGTGCCAGATTTAACAGAAAAGCGATGATGATCACCAGTACCACCCAGGCGTCAGTGAAATTGTTTTTCTCCATCACCCAGTGATACACAGATTTGCCAGTCGGGTTGTAGGTGCCCATGACAATGATGGCGGCGATCAGGATGCGAGTAATCAGAACGCCGGGTGAAGAATCTTGCAATGCTTTGATCATTGGATTTCCTAAGTAAAAGTTGGCCAAAAAACTCTGTTGGTTACGGTAAAAGCTGGCCTTAATTGAATGCAGGGTTGAATGCGGGTTGCGGGTGCTGTTTCGGATACGGATAGTCGATGCAGAAATCTATCAAACCTTTCAGAATCCGTCAGCGAATTGCCAAACCTGTAACAACACGATATCGATGTTAGCGTGTGAATTTATTGAGTAATATTAGACGGAAATATCCCGGCTTTCATGACCATTCCCGGTACGGTTTTACCCAGTTGCCGCTCGACCCATTCGGCGGTCTCGATAGCAGTCTCAAGAGACATGCCGCTTTCTACACCGGATCGGTGTAACAGGTATAGCAGATCTTCAGTAGAAATATTACCGGTTGCACGCGGTGCGAACGGACACCCGCCGATACCACCGAAACTTGCATCGAGTGTGTTCGCACCGGCTTTCACTGCGGCCCAGGCGTTGGCGATTCCTGTATTGCGTGTGTCGTGGAGATGCAGCCGCAGAGAGATATCCGGAAACCGTTGTTTTATTGCGTCGATTCGTTCTGTAACATCTTGCGGTGTAGCAGCGCCGATGGTGTCTGCAATGGCAATTTCAAACGGTTCGGCTTCCATGCAGCGGCTGACGACATCGAGCAGTCGGTGCAAAGGCACTTCGCCGTCAAAAGGGCAGCCGAAAGCGGTAGTCACGGTAACGCCATTTTTTAGATCCGGAGATGCATGCGACATAATCTCAGTGTAGTTGCGGATTGTGCCTTCGGTATCTGTGCCCTGATTGCGCTTGCCGAAAGTGTCACTGGCTGTGACAACGATATTTGCTTCGTGTAGCCCGGTGCCAGCGACTCTCTCATAGCCTCGCTTATTTAGCACCAGCCCTATGTAGCTCGCAGTGGTATCTCGTGGTAGTTGTGCTGCTATCGCGTCGGCATCGGCCATTTGCGGTACGAGCCTGGGGTTGACGAAACTGGTGACTTCAATGCGTGGCGCACCGGCATTGACTGCTCGCTGGATCAATTCGAGTTTGGTTTCTGTCGGCCAGACGGCTTTTTCGTTCTGAATGCCGTCTCGCGGTGACACTTCTACTATTTCAATGGATTGAGTCATATCGATGGCGTCTCAGTAGCGTTGTTTAAGTTTAGACGAAACGCGGGCAAGAGGGATATCAGGTCTGTGCGATCCCGCGTGATCCTATCAGTAGCCTCCGGCGCCGACACAGAGATTGAATGGATGTTGCATAAAAACTGTTGCATCATTCGTTCAGGTTTAGAGCCCGGTATCGTCAGTGTGACACATAAAAAAAGCCGGTTTGTACTAGTGAGGAGTGAATGATTGAACTTTAAAGCGGCACTGGAAAGTTTCTGGATTAGATTGCTGCTGGCAACGATACTATGGTTTGTGTTTTGGCCACTCTATGGTTACTTGCGTACCGGTGTGGTGTTTGGGCCAAAGGCATTTTTTTGGACGGTGGGCGCCTTTAACTATCCTGTGGCATGGCTGGTTTTTATTGCTGCAGACCAGTTGTGTTCACACTTCAGGCTTCGGTCCTGGCTTGTATTTTTTGCAAGCGTATTAATAGTCTGTGTGTTTATGTTTTTCTTTTTCCCACGCGGTGGCTTTTCAATAGGCGCATTGCTCAGTGGTATTTTGTTTTAGCTAATCTCGTTTTCCCGCATACCGATAAGATACAAAATACCGTCAAGACCTACTGTGCCGAATGAATTACCGGCTTCGTCACGTACTTTGGGTTTGGCATGAAAGGCAATACCCAGACCCGCTGCAGACAACATAGGGATATCGTTGGCGCCGTCTCCCACGGCAATAACTTGCTGAACCTGAATGCCTTCCTGCTCTGCAAGCGAGCGCAGTAATTGTGCTTTGCGCTGATCGTCGACTACCTGGCCGCTGATCTCGCCGGTTAGTTTGCCGTCGACTACGTCCAGTCCATTGGCGTGTACAAAATCTATCCCCAATCTATCGGCCAGGCGGGTTGCAAAATATTCAAAACCACCAGACAGAATGGCAGTCTTGTAGCCTAACAGACGTAGATTACTGATCAGGCGTTCGGCGCCTTCGGTGAGTTTAAGGTCGTGATAAATAGCCTCAAGCTTTTCAACCGGCAGTCCTTTAAGTAATGCCATTCTCTGGCTGAAACTTTGTTTGAAATCTATTTCACCGTACATGGCACGCTCGGTAATGTTACTCACCTCGGTACCGACACCTGCAGCTTCTGCCATCATGTCGATCACTTCGCTTTGTATTAAAGTTGAGTCCATATCGAAGCAGACTAGTCTGCGATTTCGTCGCCAGATGCTGTCTTCCTGTATAGCAATATCTACCTCGCTGTTGCTGGCAAGTGCCAGACAGTCGCGCCGCAATCCTTCTACATCTCCGTTGCGGTGGTGGATTCGAATCTCCACGGCAATCAGCTGTGTGTTGCCTGTAGCATCACTCTGATGGCGTTCTGAAATGCGCTGGATGGTGGCAATATTCCACTGGTAGGTACTGATGATTTCTGTCACTTCTGCTATCAGCGCGGCGTTCATGCTGCGCCCGAGCAGAGTGACCAGGTAACGGTCTATCGCTCCGTCTTGCATCCACTGTTGCAGTTCATCGGCATCCACCGGGGTAAAGCCGATGGTAAGTTCCAGTTCGTGCGCTTTGAAAAGCAAGTCTTTGAATAGAGCGTCGGGCTTGCCGTTCTCGCCACAGGCGCTGGCGTCAACCTCTACCAGCATGCCCCAGGATAATTGATCGTGTATGACCGATTGGTCGATATCCAGCACGGTGACCGGATAGCCGCTCAGGATGTTGACCAGTGCCGAGGTAATACCGGGTCGATCTCTGCCGTTTACACTGATCAGAACTGTGTGGTTCAAATTTCTTTCCGATTTGAAGTGGATGTATTGTTGCCCGCTAGGGGGAAGCTGCGGTTCGCGGGCGGCAGTAGTTTAACAGCTTGAGCATGCAGGGGTCGTGCTGAGCTGCTCATCAATCCTGTGCAGTTGCTTCACAAAACGCTTGCAATAATGGGATGACAGGCGTGATCATAGAGCATTGTGCAAGCACACCAATAAGGTAGATAAACGATGGAAATTTCAGGTAAAAAAGCGCTGGTATTTGGCGGTACTTCAGGTATCGGTCTGGCGGCCACAAAGCAGCTGGCTGATCTGGGAGCAACGGTAGTTGCCATCAGTCGTGACCCGTCCAAGGCGGGTGATGTGCCGTCCGGGGTAACTCTTGAAGCCTGTGATGTGCGTGACCGCGAAGCCATGCAGCAGCTGTTTACAAAGCATGCACCGTTTGACATTTTAATCAGTGCTGCCACTGGCGGTGATCGTGCGCTCGGGCCATTCCTTCAAATGGACATGGATGGCTTTGCCGGTTCGTTTGACAAGCTCTGGGGCTACGCCAATGTGGCGCGATTCGGTGCTGAGCATTTGTCAGAGAATGGCAGCATCGTACTGGTGAGTGGATCGCCGGCTCGTAAAGCCAAGCCCGGGCAGATCTGTTTGTCAGCTGTGGGTGGTGCTATCGAGGCCTTTGTTCGGGCTCTGGCGCCGGAAATTGCTCCAAAGCGTATCAATACTGTGTCACCGGGTACCATTGATACCCCGATGTCAGCACTGACTGGCGCCAAGCGCGACGAGCACTTTGAAAGACTTACCACACCGCATCTTATTCCGCGAGCAGGGCAGCCGGATGAAGTGGCCAAAGCCATCGTGTTTATGGTCCAAAACGATTTCGTTACTGGCACTACCATCGATGTAGACGGCGGTTGGTTGCTGGGCAAATAAAAGCGGATTTTATCGATATGTATTTGTGGGTCAAAGCGTTTCACATCATTGCAATGGTGGCATGGATGGCATCACTGCTGATCTATCCGCGTTACAAAATGCATCAGGCTAAGAGCACATCAGGTGACGTGTTGTTTGAAACCATGAAAACGGCGTCTGCGCAATTGAGGGGAATCATTATGATTCCCTCAATGGCTGCAACCTGGATTTTGGGTATCACGTTAATTGCGCTGAATCCCGGTGTATTTCAGTTAAAATTCATGTGGGTAAAGCTTTTACTGGTAGTCGGATTAACGGCATTGCATATCTACTTCACCAAAACTGGCAGAGCGTTGGACAATGGTGATAGCAATGTTTCGGTGAATAAACTCAGAATGTTGAATGAAGTGCCGTTTATAGCCCTTATTGTGATTGTGATTCTTGTGGTCGTTAAGCCTTTCTAATGCGGCTTGTTTGCTGTGGGATATAATTAATCAGATTTACGGGTAACATTGATTGGAGTAGCTGGCGTGAATCACGCTATTTGCAAAAAAGGACGTAGCACATGAAATGTCATGAAGTTGATTTTGAAATCTTCGGTGATGATATGCAGATCATCGAAGTGGAGCTCGACCCACAGGAAACTGTCATAGCCGAAGCTGGCGTTATGAATTACATGGAAGACGGTATTACCTTTGAAACCAAAATGGGTGACGGTTCAAAACCTGTCTCTGGTGTGCTCGATTCCTTAATGCATGTGGGTAAACGTGTGCTTACCGGCGAGTCAATTTTTATGACTCACTTTTCAAACTCCGGGCAGGGCAAAAAGCGTGTGGCATTTGCAGCTCCATACCCGGGTAAAATTATTCCACTGGATATGGCAGCACTTGGGCAGGAGCTCTACTGCCAGAAAGATGCATTTCTCTGTGCAGCATTTGGTACCTCTATCGATATTGCGTTTCAACGTAAGCTCGGTACGGGTTTCTTTGGTGGTGAGGGATTTATATTGCAGCACTTAAGTGGCGATGGAAAAGCCTTTGTACACGTTGGTGGTACCGTGATAAAGCGAGAGCTTAAAGGTGAAACACTACGGGTTGATACGGGCTGCCTTGCCGCTTTTACCAAAGGCATAGAATACGATATCGAACGTGCCGGCAACTTGAAGTCTATGGTGTTCGGCGGTGAGGGACTGTTTCTGGCTACCTTAAAAGGTACGGGTACGGTCTATCTGCAAAGCCTGCCGTTCTCACGCCTTGCCAATCGAGTGATTCAGGCGGGTGGGCTTGGTGGTTCTAAAGGTGAAGGGTCAGTGATTGGCGGGCTTGGCGATTTGTTTGGTGATCGGTGATTTGCCAGGTCATTTGTCGTCAGGCCATTTGTCAGGCCATTTGTCAGGCTATTTTTCAGGCAATAGGTAGTCATACTGCTTCAGCCGCCTTGTATACGCGGTAGTAAGTAGATTTCCACATCATCTGGTAGCTCTTTGGCCCAGCTATCCTGGAACACCACGCCATCAATGGAAACCGCTATGCCCTCATCAATATACGGCTGCATCAGAGGGT
>CAZQKJ010000191.1:0-7123 GCA_964593315.1 uncultured Granulosicoccaceae bacterium | reverse complement strand
GCAACAGGTGATCAGGTAGATCCGTCCACCCTTGGTGATGACCTTGATGAAGCTGTAGCGGTCAATGTGCCACCGGAGCCGCCTCAAGCTGCATTGATTGCAGAAGTACCAGTGGCTTTTATTATCGAGCCAGAGCCTGAGGAAGTGCGACGAAGAACAGCTGTTCTTAGCGATCTTTTCATTAATGCTGATGGCGTAGTCGGAGACACTGTTAATGAGCTGTCATCGCTGAGCGGTATCAGTAGCGACGAACTCCTGCTGGGCGCAGCCTTGCCAGATCCTACACATGATCTAATCTTATCTGGTCATGAGACGCAGATTTCTGAAGGATTCTCGTCAGGCAAAGGCTATCGCGGCACACACAGTGTTGATCCAACTGACGAGTGTGGTCGGGTGTTTGTAGACACGATTAATGAAGCTTCCGGATTGTCGATCACTGTGCGCAGCACAATTGATCCGACGATATCAGATGGTGTTACAGGTTTCACCGTGACACTTGCTAACGGTGAGCCACTGCCACAGTGGATATCGGAAATTGGTGATGGCGAACTCCTTCTCGACCGCTCGGGAGATGTAGAGGTGGTAGCGCTGAAAATTGTCTCTCACCGTGATGGAGCCAGTGATCTGATCAGGCATGTTGAGATTGACACACTGACCGGGCAAATCAGAGAGCAGCAGCAAGCCGGGACTTTTGGCAGCAGCTTCTACGAAACAATCGATACAGCAGTTAATGATGAGTAGGGGATTACCTCTGCCATCATCGTAAACAAAGAATATTACCCTTAAAGAATTTTCAGGAATAAACTAATGAAACGAGTATTAACTGGTGTATTGTTTGGCAGCGTTGTGCTAAGCGGGTGCACCATCACCCCGGAACCTCTGTCGCTTTCAGAAGTGGAATCAAAAAGCCAGGCGCGGTTAGAGCAGTACAGCGCTGACCAGGAAAAAATCACTGCACCTATAGGCCTTTATGACGCCATGGCGCGTGCAGTCAAATATAACCTGGACTACAAGGTAGAGCTATTTGAAGAAGCCTTGCGTGCAAGTGAAAGTGATTTGTCGAACCTTGACATGTTACCGCAACTGGTAGCGAATGCCGGTCTTTCAGATCGGAGTAACTTCAGTGGATCGCGCTCTAGTGCGTTGTTAAGTGATAACAGTATCGGTGGTCAGTCACTGGTGCCATCAACTTCATCAGAAAGAGATGTGCTGGCAGCCGATCTTACGCTGAGCTGGGATGTACTTGACTTTGGGTTGTCTTATGTCAGAGCCAAGCAGGCTGGAGATGCAGTACTTCTCGCAAACGAGAGAAAGCGCAAGGTTGCCAATCGGATCATTGAAGACGTGCGTACGGCCTATTGGCGTGCAGTCAGTGCTGAGCGACTGATTAGTAAGCTTGCAAACCTTGAAAGTGACATCCAAAAGGCTCTGACTGATTCTGATGAGTCTTTTCGTCAAAGGAAAACACCACCATTAGCGGCGTTGACCTACCAGCGTGAGTTACTTCAGATTCAAAACGAGATACATACTTTGCACAATGAGCTATTTGTTGCAAAACGTCAGCTTGCGGCGTTGATGAATGTCAGTCCTGCAACCGACTTTACGCTTGTCTTGCCAGAGCGCACAACGCAGGCGCCAAATCTGAGTTTGAACCCGAGCAACATGGTGGCAAGTGCATTGAGCATGCGCCCGGAGCTTCGCGAGTTGAACTACGAGCAACGAATTAACGAGCAGGAAGCTACAGCGGCGTTATTAGAATTGCTGCCGTCGCTTAATTTCTTTGGTGGTTTTAACTACAACAGCAACGATTTTTTGTTCAGCAACAACTGGGCAAGCTGGGGTACGCAGGCAAGCTGGAATATTTTTCAGGTATTCAGGTACCCGGGGACCAAGCGGGGTAATGAAGCTGAGAAAGAGTTGCTGCATCAAAGAGCGCTGGCATTGACCATGGCAGTCGTCACTCAGGTGCATGTGAGTGCAAGTCGATATGAAATCGCAAAAAAGCGGCTTGCGACAATGGGTCAATATCAGACAGTCTCCAGTAACATACTGGAGCAGGTAGATTCTGGCTATAAAGCTCGGAAAGTGAGCTATCAGAACTATGTGAGAGAGCTGATGAACAGCATAGTGGCGGAGGCACGATACGATGTGGCCAGAGCTGACCTGCATAATTCTTACGCGAGTGTTTTTGCATCGATAGGAGCAGATTCATTCGGAGATATTGACGCCAATGAATCCAGTGTCGAGCAATTGGCACAGCACCTGGAATCCCACTGGACGAAGCTTGAGTCTCAACTGCAGTTGTAATGCGGTTAAGGTAATCGGTATACAAGAGCGAGATATTCTTCTCGCTCATAGCTGGTTTAAAGCTCATAGCCGCTTTAAAGCCAAATGTTCCGGATATATCCGGTGTTGAGCGTCTACACCGCAGATAGCACCAACAACTACAGTGCCGACACAATCAGTTGCGACTAATGTGGAGCAGTTGGCAAAACATCTGCAAGTCACTATTCCAGTTTATTAGCTGAAGCAGCGGTTGCTGTGTTGAGGCTGAATCCTGGAATTAGACAACCAGATAATCGAAGGAAATATCACTACATGAACTTTACACGTAAGGTGTCAAAACTATCGGCTTTGGCAGTAGCTGCTCTCGTATTGGGGACTTCCCAGGCCACTGCACAGGATCATGAGCCAGTTCGCGGTGTGGTGAAATCTCTACAGGAAGCGGTCCTGAGTGTTGATTTAAGTGCACGAGTGATGGAAACCCCGATTAAAGCAGGGCAGTCATTCAATAAAGACGATGTGCTGCTTCGATTTGATTGCGAGGTTCAACACGCTGAAATGAATGCGGCAAATGCTGCCTACTCAGCTTCAAGATCAGTCTACAAAAGCAATGTAGAGCTCAAGTCTTACGGTGCTGCAGGTGATTTTGAAGTGGGAGTCTCCAAGGCTGAAATGCAGGAGGCGCAAGCCAACGCAGAGGCTTACTCTGCACGCACAAAGGATTGCACAATCCACGCGCCGTTTGATGGTCGTGTAGCGGAATTGGCAATAAATGAATTTGAGACCCCAGGGCCTAATCAGCCGTTGCTCAAAATAGTGAGCACCGGTCAGTTTGAATTACGACTGATCGTACCGTCAAAATGGCTTGCCTGGCTTCAGATCGGAGATCGATTTGAGTTCGATATCGATGAGACTGGTGAAAAACACCCGGCATCAGTTTGGCAGATCGGGGCGGAGGTAGACGCTGTCAGTCGTACTGTGCCTGTTATAGCCCGCTTTACAGACAATCCGCGTGCTGTGTTACCAGGGATGAGTGGTTCGGCTTACTTTCAATCAGCTACCACTCAATAATTTGTAATCCACGGTTGAAACTAAGTTCACTTTCCGATCTGTTAGTGCCAGTCGCGAGACCCTGCCATGAATGACGCTGTAGCAAAACAAAACGGTGTTGCGCGCCGCAAGCCAATGCAAACATCTGCGCAGCAGCAAAAACAGACAACTGTGGCTGATCTTATCGGGCTTGAACCTCAAGCAGACCGCGTTGACGCCAGGGCCCAGGCGGCAGAACAGGCACTGGCAGACTCAAGAGCCCGTGAAGAATACGCAGCGCAATTGTTGCACTTTGAAGGTGAAGTCCGATCTATATCTGATGAGCGTGAACTTGCTGCCCACCTGTGTAATAGCAGCCGCAAAGTTCTACCGTTTCAACAATCGTTTTATGGCACTGTAAAGGCACGGTCGTTTAAACTTGTTGCGTGTTCCAGTGTAGCCATTGTCGATAGAAATGTACCGTTCAATCGCTGGATAGAAAAAATTGTTGGTCGACTGCTTTCTTCTAATGACCCTAACCGCCAGCTCAGCTTTACATTGCCTTCGTTTTGCGATGATACCGATGAAGAGCAGTACACATATCCGTTCGCCGAGTTTCTCTGGACACCACATGTACAAGGCGGAAAAATTGTCGGTGGGTTTTTAGTTGCCCGTGAAACAGTGTGGACAGATGATGAATGTGGGCGTGCCAATCGTTTAGCAAACCTTTATGTGCATTCATTGGCTGCAATTAAGGGCACAAAGACTTTGACCAAAAGCAAAGTTAGTGTGCGACCGATGCTATCCGCCTGTGCCGTGCTTACCTTGATGGCGGGATTTATACCAGTATCGATCACCGCACTTGCACCGGTTGAAGTGCTGCCTAAAGAGCCGTTTGTACTGGCAGCTCCATTTGATGGAGTTGTAAAAGAAATCACGGCGCAGCAAGGGCAACAACTGGCTGCGGGTGATGTGGTTATTGTCTACGACGATGTACATCATTCCAATGAAAAACGCCTGGCCGATCAGCGCGCTGCCATTGCACAAGCACGCTATGAGCGCGCATCGCAAGGTGCGATTGCTGATCACCGTGTAAAGCGCGAGATTGAAGTAGCCCGAGCGGAATATCAACTTGCGACCGCCGAGAGCGATTACGCCACTGAGTTACTTGATCAAACGCAGATGAAAACACCGGTGCCTGGGATAGCAACTTTCAGTGACAAAAGAGACTGGGAAGGTAAGCCGGTATCTGCAGGAGAGGCGATTGTTTCTGTGGCTAATCCGGAGAATGTACAGTTTTCTCTGGACCTTCCAGTGAAAGACAGTATTGTTTTGGAAAAAGGTGCGCAGGTTAAAATATTTCTTGATTCAGATCCCTTAAAGCCCCTTGATGCTGTGTTGATTGATGCCAGTTACCGCGCTCAGCCAGACAAACGCGATATTCTTTCTTACACAGTCAGAGCAGAACTTGCTGATGATACCGAGACTTTGCCGAGAATTGGCGTACAGGGTACAGCGCAGGTGTTTGGTGAAAAGGCATCACTTGCCTATGTTATTTTTCGCAGGCCGATAACAGCGGTGCGGCAGTACACTGGCTGGTAAAGCTGGTAAGTCTCTCTAGTGGCTGAAATAGTCTCTTATGTCTGAAATAGAAATGCAAACGGTGCTGCCTGAGCTGCGTGCTGAGTTACAGGTTAAGCCCGGTATACGTGAGCTTGATGGCGCTAAAACCTGGTTGATTTACGATCCGTTAAAACACCAGTATTTTCAAATTGATCAGAAGACCCTGCGTATTTGGGAGTGTTGGCACCTGGGTACAGCGGGTCGCGTTGTTGAACAGCTCAGTGAGTATTCTGTGTCTCTGGATGACATCGAAAGCACGATCCGTTTTCTCTGGAAAAGCTCGCTTACAGTACTTCCGCCAGGCAATGACCTTGAATTTTATACAAAGCAAAGTGAGGCTAAGAAACAAAACCCGGTAAAGCGTGCACTGCATGGTTATCTGTTTATGCGAATGCCGCTGGTTCGACCGCATCGATTTCTAGAAATAACCGAGCCGTTATCAAGAATATTCTTTACTCGCGCGTGGTGGTTTTTTATTGCCTTTTCAGCAGTTGTTGGATTGTTTCTGACATCTCGCCAGTGGGATCAGTTTTTACATACTTTTAGTCACTTCTTTTCGTTTCAGGGCTTGTTGTACTACGGTATTGCATTGATTTTTGTAAAATGTCTGCACGAACTAGGGCATGGATATGCTGCCACTCGTTATGGCTGCAGGGTGAGCACAATGGGTGTGGCGCTTATTGTTTTGTTTCCGGTGCTGTTTACCGATACCACAGATACCTGGAAGCTCAATTCCAGAAAGCAACGGATGATAGTCAGTGCCGCAGGTGTTGCTGTTGAATTATCACTGGCAGCGTTGGCAACATTGTTATGGGTCTTTTTAGATGACGGCCCAATGCGAAGTGCGGCATTTTTTATAGCAACGTCCAGCTGGATTATGAGCATAGCTATTAACATGAATCCGCTAATGCGGTTTGATGCTTATCACTTTCTGACTGATGCATTGGGTGTTCAGAATCTGCAAGCCAGGTCTTTTGCTTTGGGTAAGTGGTCGCTCAGGGAAATACTGTTCGGTTTAAAAGAGCCCGCACCTGAGGCAATGACCAAAAGTATGCGTCGTGGTCTGACCGGGTTCGCATGGGCAACCTGGATATACCGTTTTTTCCTTTTTCTAGGCATAGCGCTACTTATACACGCCATGGTGTTCAGACCTTTCGGGTCTATTCTTGCGGCAGTTGAGATAGCCTTTTTTATAGCGATACCAATTATGAATGAACTCAAAGAATGGTGGCTGCGTAAAGCCCGTTTATTAACAAGCCCGGCCAGCTGGGTAACTATTATGTTGCTCGCTGGCTTAACCATGGCGGCCTTTGTGCCCTGGCAAAGCACTATTAATATACCGGCAGTGGTTGAGGCAAAAGATCACTCGCCGCTGTATGCACCTGCTGTGGCAAAGATTGCCCAAGTGCATGTAACACCGGGTGAGATGGTAGAGCAGGGTGATGCCATCATTACGCTCGACTCTGCAGAGCTTGATTATAAACTTGATGCAGCTCGCACGAGACTGGATTCAGTGATTGCGTTGTTAGGCCGTATTGCCGCCGATGCTGAAGACCGTGGTCAGAAAATAATTCTGGAAACAGAACAACGACAACTACAGGAAGAGATAGATGGCTTGCAGACACAGCTGGCACAGCTCAAGGTAGTGGCCCCAGTCGCGGGTGTGGTGGTGGATCTAAATACTGATCTGCATGCCGGACGCTGGGTCGGTGAGCAGTCAATGCTTGCCAGTGTGGCTTCTGCCGCCGGCACCCGTATCAGAGGTTATGTTTCTGCCGCTGATCTGGCACGACTAGACAAAGCCGAGACCGCCATATTTATACCCGATGTGCCGGAACAGCCACGGCTGTCTGGCAGTATTGATGTCGTCGATACCGCGCACGTACTTCACCTGACTATTCCCGAGCTGACATCACACTATGATGGCCCGATCGCGGTCAATATGGTGGATGATCAGCTGCAGCCACTAAAGGCATGGTACGACATCAAAGTCAATGTGCACGATGCTGATGCTGTATCGCAAGACAGGATTTCCCGAGGTGTTTTGTTGGCTCAGGGAGAGCCTGAAAGCCTGGCATTACGATTCTGGCGCCGCGCCATGCATGTGGTGTTACGTGAGGTGTTGATTTAGTACTCGTAAATCTGAAAAGTACTGATCAAGTAAGTAGACGGGTAATGAAGACATATA